>JAFGWD010000147.1 GCA_016937315.1 Rhodospirillaceae bacterium | reverse complement strand
GGCTGCGGCTGAAGAGGCGACGGCCAATTCCAACGCCGTGGCCGCAGCGACTGAGCAGTTGTCTGCCTCCATCGATGAGATTTCGGCGCGTGTTACCGATGCCAACCGTGTGGCACAGGATGCGGTTTCTCAGTCGCGTGGGGTCGAGGTGGCTATGGAGTCTTTGGACCGTGCAGGCTCGCGGATTGGTGATGTTGCCAAACTGATCCAGGACATCGCCAGTCAAACCAATCTGTTGGCCTTGAACGCGACCATCGAAGCGGCACGCGCAGGTGATGCAGGCAAAGGATTTGCGGTGGTGGCTGGCGAGGTTAAGAACCTTGCCAACCAGACGGCACGGGCGACCGAAGATATTGCGGCCCAGATTTCCGGTATTCATGATGCCACACGGCAAACTGGTGAGGCGATTCAGTCTATTGTCTCGACCATTAACCAACTGGGTGAGGACACCACAGCAATCTCCGCAGCGATTGAGGAGCAATCCGCAGCGACCCGAGAGATTTCCCGTAACGTGAATGAAGCCGTGCAAGGCACGCAGGAAGTGTCCAGAAATATCATCATGGTTAGCGGGAATGCGGAACGGACGGGAGCCTTGTCCGAGGAGGCACGTCAGGCGGTGTCGCGCTTGTCCTCGACCACGCATGCCTTGCGAGATGAAGTGGAACGTTTCTTAAGCGATGTGAGGAAAGCCTAAGTCTGAAAACGAAGCGAAACAGGTTCTCAGTGTGAAAACCTGTTCCACTTTTTTTTATGGCGTTTTTGGGGTGGGGCTCAAAACGTGGTGAGGGTGTAAATCTCCTCTTCACTGAGGGATCCAGGAATGATTGCCATTGGCACATGAACACGCCGGAGATCTTTGCCCATCAGCGATGAGATCAAGGGTCCTGGTCCGCCTTTTCCGGGATTGGCCCCCAGAACCAGAACATGTACAGTTTCTTTTTCCAGGAACTTTAAGAGCTCCTCGCGGCGGTCGCCTTCCCGCAAGTGGATGATTGGCATACGCCCTGACAACTTAAAGACATGATCGGCATGGGCGTGCAAGAGAGCCTCTGCTTCTTTGCGGCGGTCTTCGCGCATCACGTCACCGACAAACATGAAGTGTTCAAACTCCACGGGCGGAATCACATAAAGCAGGGCGACGTGCCCGTTTGACCGCTTTGCCCGCAAACAGGCGTAATCCAGCGCTGGCTTTAATTCTTCTGTGCCGTCGATCACCACCAAGAAGATCCGGCCTTCTGGGGGCGTGTGTTGGGTGTTGTCCAGTTCGTATCCCGTTTCTGGTCCCAAGATCGGCATGGATGCCTCCGTTGATTGGAGTTCGAGGATGCGTCATCGCCGAAGGGGTTTCAATCATCCTTGTCATGGTGCATTGGCATTTGTGTTGTGAGCAACGATATTAAGGGGCACCAATCAACCGGATCGAAAGGCCGTTTTGCCATGAAGTCATTTTCCTACATCAACCCGACGCGCATTCTTTTCGGCAAGGGGCAAATTGCTGCGATTAGCAAACACATCCCCGAATCGGCGCGGGTTCTGGTCACCTATGGTGGCGGTAGTATCAAGGCGAATGGTGTTTATGATCAAGTCATGGCGGCCTTGACGGGGCGCTCTGTCATGGAATTTGGCGGTATTGAACCGAATCCTCGTTATGAAACCATGATGCGTGCGGCGGACGTGGCTCGCGCTGGAAAGGCGGATTTTATCCTTGCGGTTGGTGGCGGTTCGGTGATCGACGGCAGCAAGTTCTTAGCCGTTGCGTTGCCGTATGACGGGCCGGACCCGTGGGATTTGGTCACGGGAAAGGCGAAGATTCGGGGGGCCATGTCGTTGGGTGCTGTCCTGACATTGCCAGCCACGGGGTCGGAAAGCAATTGCGGCGCGGTGATCACCCATCAAGGGCTGGGGGCGAAAGTGCCGTTTGGCCATCCCAGTGTTTATCCGGTGTTTGCGGTGCTGGATCCAGAAGCGACCCGGTCTTTGCCGTCGCGTCAGGTGGCGAATGGCGTTGCCGATGCCTTTGTTCATGTCATGGAACAATATTTGACGGTCCCGGCGGCAGGCATGGTTCAAGATGCTTATGCCGAAGCATTGTTGAAAACCCTTATTGCCGTGGGGCCGAAAACGTTGGCTGATCCTGACGATATGGACGCCCGCGCCAATCTGATGTGGGCGGCCAATCAAGCCTTGAATGGCTTAATTTCGGTGGGGGTTCCGCAGGATTGGTCAACGCATATGATCGGTCACGAACTGACCGCGCTTTACGGTTTGGACCATGCCCGTTCTCTGACCATCGTATTGCCCGCAATGATGCGGGTTCGACAGGAGGCCAAACGTGCCAAGTTGCTGCAATACGCGGAACACGTTTGGGGCGTGCGCGGCGGGGCGGAGGATACCCGCATCGGTGCGGCCATTGAACGCACCGAGGCTTTCTTCCGTTCGCTGTGTTTGCCCGTGCGGTTGTCCGATGTACACTTGAAGGCGGATGTGGTGGCGGCGGTTGAGGCCAATTTAATTGCTCATGGTATGACGGCTTTGGGCGAAGACAAAGCGGTGACACCGGACGTCGCAAAACAGGTTCTGACTGCTGCACTTTGATCGTAAAACGCCAAACATCGGACGACGCTTATGCACACCCACTCCCTGAAAACCTGGCGCCATGATCATGTCTTTGGACACGACCGGGTGTTGCCGTCAGAGCGGCGTTTGTTGATTGTCGTCGCGGTCACTGCGGTGGTCATGGTGTTGGAAATCGTCGCGGGTTGGGCCTTCGGGTCGATGGCCTTGCTCGCCGACGGTTTGCATATGGCGACTCACGCCTTGGCTTTGGGTCTTGCGGCCTTTGCGTATGCCATGACGCGTCGTCGGGCAGGGGATGCACGATTCAGCTTTGGGACCGGCAAGATCAATGCGCTTGCCGGTTTTTCCAGCGCCCTATTGCTCGGGGTGATTGCCTTTGGGGTGTTGTGGGAGTGTGTTAACCGCTGGATGTCCCCGGTCGCCATTCACTATCAGCAGGCGATGGCGGTGGCGGTCTTAGGCTTGGTTGTTAATTTGGCGAGTGTTGTCTTGCTTGGTCATGACCACGATCATCATGACCTCGATCATCACCATGACCACGACCATCATCATGATCACGACCATGGCGCGGTGGATCAAAATCACCGTGCCGCCTATGTCCATGTTCTGGCGGACGCTGTGACCTCGCTTTTGGCGATTGGAGCCCTTGGGGTGGCTTGGGGATTTGGGGCGGTGTGGCTTGATCCCCTGGTCGGGGTGGCGGGTGCGGTGCTGATTGGGCGTTGGGCTGTGGCTTTGCTCCGCGATTGTTCCATGACTCTGTTGGATATGCAGGCTCCGAAAGTGGTTCTGGATAAGGTGATTGCAGCGATTGAAACCGATGAAGATACCCGGATTTCGGACTTGCACGTGTGGACCATCGGCACCGGACGTTATGCGGCAGAGTTGGCCGTGGTTGCGGGAGACCCCCTGCCGCCTGCCGCCTATAAAGCGCGGCTAAACGAGGTCAAGGAGATCGTTCATATTGCTGTCGAGGTCAATTTCTGTCCTGGTCCGCACTGAGTTTGGCTCCGCGTTCGACGCGTTCGGCACGGTTTATGGACAGTGCCACGACGATGACGATCCAGCCAAGAAAGACCACCATTTGCACGCTCAGAGTCATCGTTGACGGCGGTGTAATGGCACCCGCCGAGAGCGCCTCGGACAGCAGGGCGTGGCCATAACTTAAGGGATTGATCGCCATCACCCATTCCAACCAGAGCGGGACCCCGTGGATGGGGAACAAAGCACCAGAGAGCATCCAGGCGGGCATCAGGACCACCATCATCACAGCATGGAATCCAGATGTCGAACGCATGGACCACGCGACGACAAAGCCCGTTGAGGCAAAGCCAATCGCGGCCAAGCACAAGATCGGCAGGGCCAGGAACAGACCTTCGGCGTGGAACGGCATTCCGGCCAGTGGGGCGGCCAGCAGCAGAATCAGCCCTTGTGCCACTGCCAGGGCGGCTCCGCCACCGATTTTACCCATCACCACGGCGCGTCGGGAAACCGGAGCGGCAAGGACCCCTTGCAGAAAACCATGGTCGCGGTCTTCGATCAGGGTCATGGCCGAAAAGACGCTGGAAAACAACAGCATCAACAGCAGAATGCCGGGAAAGACATAGGCCGCATAATCGCTACCAGAGGACGTAGCAGGGCGAAAAGACGGGGAAAAGCCAGACCCCAAGAATACCCAGATCAGGATTGGTTGGGCGATGCCGCCGATGACGCGGGATTTTTGCCGCGTGAAGCGCAAGATTTCCCGCTGGGCCAAGGCAAGGGCGGGGCCAAAACATGCGGTCATGATGATAGGGCCTCTGTGGTCAGCGATAGGAAAACGTCATCCAAGGTCGGTTGCTTGATGGCGATGCTGGAGATGATGGTGCCGTGACGCTCCAGGATGGAGGAAACCAAGGCCACGGCGCTTTCGCGGGAGACGTCTTCGATCCGCACATCTTCCTTGGTGGTCCGCACGTTGGCTTGGCCGTCTGTACGGAGAGACCGCGCCAGGTCCTCGGGGAATGGGCTTTGTATCGTCACCATGCTGGTGCCCAAACGGTCGCATAAGGTGCGTGGGGAATCGTTGGCGATT
>JAFGWD010000146.1 GCA_016937315.1 Rhodospirillaceae bacterium | reverse complement strand
TTTGCGTGCGTGCAGCGGCCCAGGCCAACTGCGTCACCGTCCGCAATGCCGCCCTGCGACAGCGGGCCGGAAGGTCGGGATGAGCCGCCAAAAAGCCCGCAATCGCCACCGAACAATCGAAGGCTGCCTGGCCTCCCCCGCGACGCAACTGGCTGGGGGCATCGGGACATCCCGCGCTGATCGGCACATCCAAAAGACCAATACGCCGATCCACCGACGCCTGCAACGGCGCAGCAAAATCCGGCAGGAACGCGCCAACATCGAAAAAGCCTGGATCACGAAAGACACCACGGCGCACCATCATGTGACACATTGACGGAACTGGTGCACTCAACAAGGTATAGGTTGCATTGTCCAGAGCCGGCAAATCGGGCACAGAGTCCCATACATCAAAATCATGGGTCTCAGGTTCATCGCACAGCGCATGCGCTGCCAGCACCATATCCAGATCGTTCGCCATCATGACGGACAACAAAAATCGCGTCGCATCGACGGCCAGAACCAAATCACCATCCAGGAACACCCAATGATCCCCAGTGGCGGCCTTCGCCCCAGTCAAGGCCGCAACCGACGGCCCCTGACGACGCTGTTGGATCAACAAGGTTCGCGGCCACAGGCGGGTTTTTTCGATCAACACATCGAAAGACCCGTCCTCGGACCCATCGTCAACAAACACAAACTCGCACGAAAAATCACCTGTCTGCTCACGCAGGCTTTTCAACATAGCATCCAGGTATGGACGCTGATTATCGACGGTGACGATGTAGGAAACTTGTGTCATACGCGCACTCCCCATCCTCCCGCAGATTAGAACATAGTCTTCCTCAAGCACATACCCTACAAAACAGCGGCGCACGCCCGGTCTCCCAAGCGTGCGCCACCAAGCAGAGTCTTTGCTCCCATCCGGGGATCAGGCGCGTTTTTGCTTCAACACCGCCTGTGCCGCCGCCAAACGTGCAATCGGCACACGATACGGAGAACACGAAACATAGTCCAAGCCAACGCTTTGACAGAAAGCCACAGAAGCCGGATCGCCACCATGCTCGCCACAGATACCAAGCTTGATGTCCGGGCGTGTGGCACGTCCACGTTCCGCCGCAATCTTCACCAATTCGCCAACACCATCCTGATCCAGAGTGGCAAACGGATCCGCATCCACCACGCCCTTTTGACGATAGATTTCCAGGAAATTCCCCGCATCATCACGGGACATTCCCATCGTCGTTTGAGTCAGGTCGTTGGTGCCAAAACTGAAGAACTCGGCCGATTGGGCGATATCTCCGGCACGTAACGCCGCACGGGGCAATTCGATCATGGTGCCGACCTGGTAAACCAGCGTCATCCCCGTCGTCGCAAATACATCGGCGGCCACGGCATCAACCACCGCTTTCATCATGTCCAGTTCGATCTTACCCATGATCAACGGAATCATGATTTCCGGCACCACCGTCACGCCCGAGGCCTTGGAAACCTCGACCGCCGCCTCAAGAATGGCCCGCGCCTGCATTTCGTAAATTTCAGGGTAGGTCACACCCAAACGACAACCACGATGACCCAGCATCGGGTTGGTTTCGTGCAACAGGGCAACAGTCGCCTTCACCGTGGCAACATCAACCCCCGAAGCCGCCGCGACTTCTTCTTGTTCCGCCTCACTATTCGGCAGGAATTCATGCAGCGGCGGATCCAAAAGACGCACTGTGACCGGCAACCCCTTCATGATCGTGAACAAATCCACGAAGTCCTTGCGCTGGAAAGGCAACAACTTAGCCAAAGCGGCACGACGGCCTTGTTCATTGCGGGCCAGAATCATCTCACGCATCGAAATGATTCGGGCCGGATCAAAGAACATGTGCTCGGTCCGGCACAGGCCAATACCCTCGGCACCGAACCGACGCGCAACTTCCGCATCCAACGGGGTTTCCGCATTGGCACGCACCTTCATGGTCCGCACTTCGTCAACCCACGACATCAATGCGGCAAAGTCGCCCGTCAATTCAGGACGAATGGTCGGCACCTTGCCTAGCATCACTTCGCCGGTCGACCCGTCTAAGGTGATGACATCACCTTCCTTGACCACAGAATCGCGAACCCGCAGTTCCTTGGCTTTGTAATCAATGCGGATTTCACCTGCGCCCGCAACGCATGGCGTGCCCATGCCACGCGCCACCACGGCAGCGTGCGAGGTCATCCCGCCACGGGTCGTCAACACACCCTCGGCAACATGCATGCCGCCGATATCTTCGGGGCTGGTTTCGGTGCGGGCCAGAATCACGGCTTCACCGCGCTTCGCCCAGACCTCAGCCTCAGCCGCCGTAAACACCACGCGGCCAGACGCGGCCCCCGGAGATGCCGGCAGCCCCTTCGCCAAGACGATACGTGGAGCCTTCGGGTCCAGTGTCGGGTGCAACAGCTGGTCAAGTTGCTGCGGCTCGACACGCAAAACCGCCTCTTCCTTCGTCAGCAAGCCCTCGCCCACCATATCCACGGCAATTTTCACCGAAGCCGCGACGGTGCGTTTGCCATTGCGGGTCTGGAGCATCCACAGCTTGCCCTGCTGGATGGTAAACTCCATGTCCTGCATATCCTTGTAGTGCGCTTCAAGGATACCGCGAATCTTGACCAAATCATCAAACAGGGTGGGCATGACTTCCTGCATTGAAGGCAGAGAAGACCCATGTTTTTCCTTACCTTTAATGGTCAGGTGCTGCGGCGTACGAATCCCCGCCACCACATCCTCGCCCTGGGCATTGACCAAATACTCACCATAGAACGCATTCTCGCCAGTCGACGGATCACGGGTAAAGGCGACGCCGGTGGCGCAATCTTCACCCATGTTACCGAACACCATGGACTGCACGGTCACAGCGGTTCCCCAGCTTTCCGGGATGGAATGCAAGCGGCGATAGGTGATGGCACGCTGGTTCATCCAACTGCCGAACACGGCACCGATCGCACCCCACATCTGGTCATGCACGTCTTGTGGGAATGGCCGCCCCAATTCGGCTTCAACCATCGCTTTATAGCGTTCGACGAGCCCTTTCCAATCGGATGCGGACAGATCCGTATCCTGAGCAACGCCGACGTCACGCTTGGTTTCGTCCAGAATGTCCTCGAACAGATGATGTTCGACGCCCAAAACCACGTCGGAATACATCTGAATGAAACGGCGATAGCTGTCATACGCGAAGCGTTCGTCGTTGGCCCGTTTAGCAAGACCTTCGACGGTTATATCGTTCAGGCCAAGATTCAGCACCGTGTCCATCATACCCGGCATGGACGCCCGCGCACCGGAGCGCACAGACACCAGCAACGGATTAACGGGATCACCGAAAGACGCGCCAATCGTCGCCTCGACCCCCTTCAAGGCCTCCTCGACCTGATCGGTCAACCCCGCAGGATAGGTATCGCCGTTGCGGTAGTAATGGGTACAGACTTCAGTTGAAATCGTGAACCCTGGCGGAACCGGCACTCCGATTCGGCTCATTTCCGCTAGGTTCGCGCCTTTTCCACCCAAAAGGTTACGCATCTCTGCGCTGCCTTCAGCCTTCCCATCTCCGAAGGTGTACACCCACTTCGTCATGGTTGCGTCCTCATCGTGTTTGCCCAGCCGGTTTGCCCGGTCCCGGTGTTGTGCCACGGCCTTAAGCCTCCCCGAGGGACCTTGCCGCGAAGCCCCCCTTACGCCAACGCATTCCGCAGTCTAGCCCTCCAACCGCGAGAAATCCGCAACGCTTTCCATCGCCGCGCCAATGCGCGACAGCAACCGCAAGCGGTTGATTCTGAGTCGCGGATCATCGGCATTCACCGTGACCCGCTCAAAAAAGGCATCGACTGGCGCACGCAAGCATGCCAACGCCGCCATTGCAGCTGTGAAATCTTCTTGCTCCAGGTACCCAGCACTGTCTGGAATGGCACGATCCAGCGCTGCGGACAGCGCGGTCTCTTCGTCCATTTCAAGATCGGCGACAACGGGAGCCTCAGCGAAGGACCGTTTGTCCTTCTTTTCTTCAATACGCACAATGTTCGCAGCGCGACGATAGGCCACCAGCAGGTTACGCCCATCTTCCTGTTCAAGGAAGGCGCACAGAGCCTCCACGCGTGCCAGAAAACGCAACAAATCGTCGTCTTTATCCTTGGCGAACACCGCCGTAATGACATCGTGGCCTACGCCAGCTTCGCGCAAGTGAACCCGCAAGCGGTCGGCAAGGAAGTCGATCAACTCTTCACTGACACGGTCCACCGAGCGCAAGTCCAACACCAC
This sequence comes from Rhodospirillaceae bacterium, assembly GCA_016937315.1. GTDB lineage: Bacteria > Pseudomonadota > Alphaproteobacteria > Rhodospirillales > Rhodospirillaceae > Oleispirillum. The sequence goes on along the minus strand of JAFGWD010000146.1, from coordinate 4,469 downwards.
GGAAGCATACAAAGCATGTGCAGCGGAAAACAACGGGCGCAAAGGTAGACGCAAATGGTTTTCCAAAACCAAGCGAATGATCCCCAGAGCCGCACGACGCAAGGCATAGGGATCGCGGGAGCCGGTCGGCTTCTCATCAATAGCAAAGAAACCAACCAAAGAATCGATTTTATCCGCCAAAGCCACAGCCACAGAGACCAAGGCCGTCGGACACGTATCTCCCGGCCCCTGTGGCGCATAATGTTCCGCCACAGCCTGAGCAACGGCAGCGTCTTCGCCATCGTTCAAGGCGTAATACCGCCCCATCACGCCCTGCAACTCAGGAAATTCGCCAACCATTTCGGTGGATAGATCCGCCTTGGACAGCCGTGCGGCACGCGCCGCTTTTTCCGGGTCCGCACCAATCACCGTCGCGATTTGCGCGGCCAAGACCTCCAAACGCTCGGCCTTCGCTAAGACCGAACCCAAGGCCGCGTGGAAAATCCGCTCGTTCAACGCTTCAACCCGAGAATCCAAACGCGCCTCGCGGTCGCTGTCCCAGAAGAATCGAGCATCCGACAGACGTGCCCGCAACACCCGTTCGTTACCCGCAACGATGCGTGCCCCGCCATCGGCAGACTGCATGTTAGACACCACCAGGAAGAAGGGAGCCAACGACCCGTGAGCATCCAGAACAGAAAAGTACTTCTGGTGGGTGCGCATAGACGTGGACAACACCTCCCGTGGCACAGTCATGAAGGCATCGTCAATTTTGCCCATCAGCACCACAGGCCATTCTGCCAAGCCCGCAACCTCGGACAAAAGTCCGGCATCCCAATCCACGGTCAGGCCTTTTTCCGCAACCAGAGCCTTCGCCTGCTGGGTGATTCTCTCCTTACGGACGTCCGTGTCCACGACCACGCAAGCCTGCTCCAGCTTCACGCGATAATCCTCAAGGCCGGTAACGGCGAAAGGCTGCGGTGCCAAGAAACGATGCCCCGTGGTGCTGTCACCCGCCGTCTTTCCTGCAAAGTCAAACGGCACCACGGCACCATCGAACAGGCACAGGATATTTTCCAAAGGCCGCACCCAGCGCTCGGAACGATCCCCCCAACGCATCGACTTCGGCCACGGAAAACGCGGCAAGATCTCAGACAAAAGATCAGCCAACACCACCGGGGTCGGACGACCCGCACGGTGGATATCAAGAAAATAAAACCGCCCCTTGGGGGTGTCGCGTTCCGCCAAATCGGACAACGCCACACCGTTCGCCTTCAAAAAGCCCTCAATAGCCTGGGGCGGCGCTCCAACCTTCGGCCCCCGTCGCTCCTCGGCGACATCGGGCTGCGCGACAGGCAAACCATCCAAACACAAGGCCAATCGACGCGACGTTGCATAAGCCTTTGCCGTGGTGGGAACCAGACCCTGCGCGGCCAATCCCTCAACCACCAATCGCGATAGGTCCTCGGCGGCACGAACCTGCATGCGTGCGGGAATTTCCTCAGACAACAATTCCAGAAGGAACCAACCGGACATCAGCGGACCTCCCCATGCGGCAGAGGCAGATGCCCACGCGTCCGCAAAAATGCTTCACAACAGGTTTTCGCCAATGTCCGCACCCGGCCAATGTACGACGCACGCTCCGTCACGCTGATCACACCGCGTGCGTCCAACAGATTGAACAAATGCGACGCCTTCAAACAATAATCATAGGCTGGCAACGCCACGCCCGCAGACACCAGATCGGTGCATTCCTTTTCCGCGTCACGGAAGTGAGCCAACAACATATCGGTATTGGCCAATTCGAAGTTATGGCGAGAGTATTCGACCTCAGCCGTATGGAAGACATCGCCATACGTCACGCCACGCCCGTTGAAATCCAGGTCATAGACGTTTTCAACGCCCTGCACGTACATCGCCAAGCGTTCCAAGCCGTACGTCAATTCCACCGGCACCGGAGAGCACTCAAACCCACCGACCTGTTGGAAATAGGTAAACTGGGTGACTTCCATGCCGTCGCACCAAACTTCCCACCCCAGCCCCCAGGCCCCCAACGTCGGGGATTCCCAATCGTCTTCGACAAAACGAATGTCGTGGTCGTCAGGATTAATGCCCAGAGCACGCAGGCTATCCAGATAGAGCTCCTGCACCGCATCAGGCGAAGGCTTCATCAACACCTGATACTGGTAATAGTGCTGCAAGCGGTTAGGATTCTCCCCATAGCGCCCATCGGTAGGCCGTCGAGACGGCTGCACATAGGCGGCACGCCACGGATCGGGACCCAAAGCACGCAGGGTGGTCGCGGGATGAAACGTCCCCGCCCCTACCTCCATGTCATAGGGTTGCAGGATCAAGCAGCCCTGATCCGCCCAAAAACGGTGCAGAGTCAGAATCAAATCTTGAAAGGACGGCACGAGCCGGGTTGCGGTCGCTGCGGACTGTGCGTTCACGATACCCATCGAAAATAGTGGCCAGGACTGGATAAAAACGTGCAGGAAACCTACCGGGGCGTCCCGAAGCGGTCAAGACGAAGCGGTGCCGTTTGATGCGCTTTGAGACGATTTTATGACTTTCGACGCATCGGGCAGTCCGCATGCGCACAAACGTCCTCCGTTCCAGGAGCCCGAAAGACACCACAGACCGGGCATCGCTCCAGGGTTTCCACTTCCACCGCCGGACGCTTTGACGTCGGGCGTAGCGGCGCAGAACGCGAGCCTTTGAGCCGTTTCCCCAAGGACATCACCGCGAACACCACCACAGCCAGAAGAATAATTTTCGTAAGACTCAGCATGTCTTTTCCTCTTTGACCTCGGCCAGCGCCACTGCATCGCGCAAAATCCGCTGCGCCACCACGGTAAAGGCCCCATCGGGTTCATGAAGCACCAATCCAGGCAACAGACGCAACGGAGTCTTGCGCCCTTTTGCGGCACGCACAATGACACGCTTGGCCTCTCGCCCCGGCTTTGGCCATAAAGGCACAACCTCCACCGCACCAAAGGCGGAGGAAAGCGCCGCCAGCGCATCCCCCACCCGATCAGCAGGCAGAATCAGCGTCAGTCCACCTTTGGGCTTCAAACACCCCTCGGCCATGGCAACCCAGTCGGCCAACCTTCCGGCCTCGGCATGGTGCGCGGTGGCACGTCCAGCATCCGAGGCACGATTGCCATGGATAAAGAACGGCGGATTGGCCATCACCGCATCCACCGGCAACCAGTCATCCGGCACGATTCCGGGGCACATCAGGTCGCCATCCATGACCGTCACACGATCCGCCATGTCATTCAGATCCACCGAACGCCGCGCCAACGCCGCATATTCAGGCTGAACCTCTACCCCCAGCACCCGAACACCAGGACACCGTGCCGCCAAACACAACGCCGCCGCACCGGTGCCGCACCCCATGTCAAGCACACGATCGTCACCTCGAACCACCACCGCCGCAGCCAAAAACACCGAATCAATCGCCACGCGATAGCCTTCCGTCGGCTGCAACACCCGCACCTGTCCGCCCAACAGACCGTCCTCTGTGGAATGATCCTCACCCCGCATTTCAAAACACCCCCACGCCCGCCGTGCACCGAAACCCCACGATTATTCCCTGCTCTTGACCACATAGGAAGACGGCCCGTATTCTGGCACCGCTAAACAGGTTCTTTATCCTCATGCGCGGGTGGTGCGGTGTCAAACGTGGTTAATCTTTCTTCGGGGCGTAGTCCATCGTCCTCCGCCTTCGAAGACCTCCATCAACTCGTCGCCGACGACCTTGCCGCCGTCAATCAAACCATCATTGACCGCATGACGAGTCCCGTTGCCCTCATCCCACAACTCGCCGGGCACATCGTTGCCTCTGGCGGCAAGCGCCTGCGCCCGATGCTCACCCTGGCCACTGCCCGCCTGTGCAAAGCTAAAGGCAACCGGCAGGTAAAGCTCGCAGCCTGCGTCGAGTTCATTCACACCGCAACGTTGTTGCACGATGACGTGGTGGACGAAAGCGACTTGCGCCGAGGCCAAGCCAGCGCCAACGCGGTGTGGGGAAATCAGGCCAGCGTCCTGGTCGGCGACTTCCTGTTCAGCCGCTCTTTCGAGCTTATGGTGGAGGACGGCTCACTTCGGATTCTGGGCATTTTGTCTCACGCCTCAATGGTGATTGCCGAAGGCGAGGTGTTGCAATTGACCACCGCCAACGACACCGAAACTGACGAAGCGGCCTATTTGCAAGTCATCGAATCCAAAACCGCACGCCTGTTCGCCGCCGCATGCCAAATCGGCGCGGTAATCGCCGAACGCCCCGCACCAGAAGAAAAAGCGCTGGAACAATTCGGCATGAACCTGGGCATTGCCTTCCAGCTGATTGATGACGTCCTCGACTATTCCGCCAAACAGGAAAAGCTGGGCAAGACCGTGGGCGACGACTTCCGTGAAGGCAAAATCACCCTGCCGGTGATCCTCGCCTTCCGCCGGGGCTCTGATGAAGAGCGGGTGTTCTGGCG
>JAFGWD010000145.1 GCA_016937315.1 Rhodospirillaceae bacterium | reverse complement strand
ACTCGGCGGGGGTGGTGTGTGTGCCACCGCGTGCCGCCGCCAGGATTCTGAATGCGCTTGTCAGCAATGCTCTTGTTGCCCGTCCCCGGTCGCGTGTGGTCATTGGGCCGCGTTGTGGAGGGCGTTGGATTCTTGTTGCAGATGACGGCTCCGGCATGTCCGCCTCCACCTGTGCTGCCGTATCGGCAGCCTTGGCAGGTGGCCCCGGAGAGGGACTCGGTGTCGGACTTTCCTTGGCGCGGGTGTTGGTTGGAGCCTGGGGAGGCGCGTGGCAGGTTTCCTCCCGCAGTGGAAATGGTACGTGTCTTGCCTTCTCTACGGTTGCTGCCCTTTCGTGAGAGGAAAAGGGTTGCAGTCACCTGTTGTGGCCGCGAAACTATTCGATAGGTGGAAAGCCCGTGGGGGTGAATTGTGGGGTTGAAAGGGCTGTTGTCCGGTGCGCGTGCGAAGGCGGTGTCTAAACGGGGTGCCGTTTCTGACCCGTTGCAGAGTGTTGTGCCTGATTTACCGCCTCCCGAGGTCCCCCATTATGAGCCAGGGTCGTGGCCTGTCGAACGTCTGGACGTGCTGGAGGCTCTGTGGGGGCGCGGCAATTTGATTCCGGGAAGCCATGACTTTGTTTCTTCATTGATGAATGTTGGAGCCTTGTCTTCGGCGAAGACGATGTTGGACATTGGCTCTGGTTTGGGTGGGGCGTCGCGTGCTCTGGTCAAAAAGTTTGGGGTCTGGTTGGTTGGAATTGACCGTGATGAGGGGCTTGTGTCTGAAGCCAATCGCCGGTCTTTGGTCCAGGACATGGATAAAAAGGCGATCTTCTATGCCTGTTCCCCCGAGTCTCTCAGTTTGAAGCCTTCGGGGTATGATGCGATTCTCTGTCGTCAGATGTTGTCCACGGTGCAGAATAAAGAGAATATCTTCGACCAATTTTGTGAGGCTTTGAAGCCGTCGTCGCATTTGGTTTTTGTAGATTTTGTTCTGGGGACGGCCAAGGATCATGCGGATGTCTTAAAAACCCTGGAGGTCGCCGAAATGCCGAAGCGGCATTACTGGCGTCCGCAGCAGATTGCGAATGCTCTGAAGGACAGACATTTTTTGATTCATGTGGCCGAGGATCTGACGGAGGCCTATAAGACGATGGTGTTGACGGGCTGGATGGCGTATCGCGATTCGCTGAAATTGGCACCGGTTTCTGGATTCACAGCGGAAATCGTTTTGGATGAATGCCAGAGGTGGGTGGCACGGATGTCTGCGCTGGAATCTGGCGCGATTAAGGTCTACCGTTTTCATGCTACCAGTTCCTCTGAGCAGAAAAAGGGGCGGGTTTCGACTTTGAGCGATTGGAAGTATTGACAGGTTAGCTGAGGCTGCGTATGGTGCGCGCCTCATCGGGACGACGTAACCGGGAAGTGGGTATCATGAAGATTCGCAACTCTTTGAAGTCCGCAAAAGCGCGTGACAAAAACTGCCGCGTGGTGCGTCGCAAAGGGCGCGTTTACGTGATCAACAAGACCAACCCGCGCTTTAAGGCGCGTCAGGGCTGATTGTCTTGGGGCCGATTTTCTCGGCATGGAATGAGATGGGCGGCCCTCGGGCCGCCTTTCGTTTTTTGTGCGCGGGGTCGCGTGCCCGTCTTGAGCGGAATAGGCTCTAACCGGGCACGTGCACCGCTTCGGCCAGCAAATCGACACCTTTCAGAAAATCGGCAATCTCCATGGCTTCGAACGGGTTATGAGACCCGTGATCGTTGCGTACGAAGACCATGGCTGATGGAATGCCCGCATTGGCAAACACCGCTGCGTCGTGACCCGCCCCGCTGGGGATGCTTTCCAGAGGCAGGGAGAGGCGGTGTGCCGCAGCTTCCAGGCGGGTGATCCAGCCTGTGTCCATGGTCGCGGGGGCGGTGTCGATGCGCTGATCAAAGGCGAAGGAAACCCCACGAGAGGTTTCGATGGCGCGGCATTCCTGTCGGATCAAGTCGTAGAAGCGCTCCATGGTGGCAGCATCTTGACTGCGGATTTCCAGGCTGAAACGGATGTCTCCTGGGATCACGGAAACCGCGTGACTGTCTGTCGCGGTGGTGCAAATGCCGGATGTCATCACCAAGTCCATGCCCATTTGCAACAGCACGCGCCAGTGTTCATCCATACGGGACAGCAATTCCGCCATCGCCAGAACCGCGTCCTTGCGTAGCCAGCGAGGGACGGCACCGGAATGCCCGGCTTCACCGATGCAGTGCACGGTGTTGTGGCGCACGTTGCCGCGAATGCCGGTGACGACGGTGATCGGCCAATTCCGTGCGACCATTACGGGGCCTTGTTCGATGTGCAATTCAAGATAAGCCGAGATGTCTTTTGGTTCCAGAACGGCATGTCCGGCACGTATGGCATGGGTGTCGATACCGATGTGACTCATGGCTTCGCCGAGGGTGCCTGTGCCGTTGCGGTGGTGTAGATCTAAGGCGTTTGGGGGGAGTTTTCCCAAAAGTGCTAAGGAGCCGATATACGCCTTGCCATACCAGGCGCTTTCTTCGCCGCGCAGGGCCAATGCCCGCAGCGGCGGCGCATCGTCATAATAGGGGCGGGTGCGGATGAGTACCATCATCGCGGCAACGACCCCAGCTAGACCGTCAAAATTGCCGCCGTGAGGGACGGAATCCAGGTGCGAACCAATCACCACCGGCGGCTCACGGCGCGAGTCTTCGGGAAGGCGCATCCATAAATTCCCATACGCGTCGGTCTCGCAAGTGAGGCCATTCTCGGCGGCGATTTCCGCAATGATCTCTAGGGCGCGGGTTTCTCCGGCACCGTAACTCTCGCGAGACACGCCGGGGGCATCGCTGCTGGCATCGGCAACGGCGGTAAATATCCGTTCGGCTAGGGCCGCGTCGGTCAGTGCTTTCACCATAGTCATGCGCCGACCCCACCGTGCTCGATAGACCATGTCACGGGATTGGCGACGAAGGCGGAAAGCCGGTTTTCTTGTGCTGATGACAGGCGCCCGGTTTTCAAAAGCGCGGCGTGTAAATCGGCCCAATTGGTCATGGCGTGCAGATTCAGGGTCTGTTCGGCAAAGCGCACGGCGGTTTGTGGGTAAACGTCGAACTCCATCAGCACCAAAGTATCGTCGATTTGGGTTCCGGTTTGGCGTAAGGCGCTGGCAGCGGCAATCTTGGACAGGCCGTCGGTGGTGACGTCGTCCACCAAGAGGACGCGGGCCTGATGTGGTAGGCGACCTTCCAGTTGTGCACGCACCCCCCAGCCGATTGGACGTTTGCGTAAATAGAGCAAGGGCAGGGCCAAGCGCTCGGCAATCCAGGCCGCGAAGGCAATACCGGAATTTTCGACGCCGACCACGGCGTTGATGCCTTGGCGAGAGATGACATCGCGCAAAACATCGGCGGTTAGGTCCATAATTTCAGTGCGTAAGGGGACGTCGGACATCAGCATCCGAACATCAATATAGACTGGGCTGGCCCAGCCAGAGGTGTAGAAAAACGGCTGTTCGGTGGCGATATGCACCGCGCCAAGCTCTGCGAGAGCCTGTGCCAGACGTATGGATGCCGAAGAGGAGAGGATCATGATCAAGCCTTGTCGCAATCGGAAGTGGTCAAGCCATCGAAAAAAGAGATGGTACGTGCTGTTAATGTGGGCGAGAAGTGGTAATAATTCTGGTCAAGCGTTCCATATAGAGATGTCTTGAGGGGGCTATGCCTGATTCATCCTCATTGCGGGGCTTTTTGCGTAAGCTTGATTTGGGCACGCTTGACCTGTTTGTGCTGATCTGTGAAAGCGGCAGCATCGCGGCGGCGGCGCGGGCTGGGAATCTTGTCGCGTCGGCGGTCAGCAAACGCATCGCTGAATTAGAGGCGGTGGCGGCAGCCCCTTT
>JAFGWD010000144.1 GCA_016937315.1 Rhodospirillaceae bacterium | reverse complement strand
CGGCTGGCGGACATCCGGGGTCAGTTGAATGGGGATGGTCAGCGCACCGACGATGCCAAACAAAACGACGCCGAGAACCAAAGCCAGAACCACCATTGGGCGGCGCATAGCGGCGTGAATGATGTCCATCAGTTCGGAACCTGGAATGTGAGCAGTGTGCCGGGGGACAGACGTTCATTCCCGCGTACTACCGCGAGGTCGCCCTCGGTCAAGCCGTCCACCACGGTAAACCGGGAGCCAATGGTGCGTCCCAGGGTTACGGTACGGGTTTCGGCACCATGCTCGGTGGCGATCATCACTTGGGTCTGTCCGGCGCGGCGGATAACAGCATCCTTAGCGACGGAGAGTATGGCTTGACGCTTGCCGGAGGGGAAGGCGAGGCTCACCGTGCGGTTGATGGAGAGGGTGCCGGGCCGGATGTCGGCAGGGAGCGAAAGACGGACAATACGGGTGCGTGTGCGCGGATTTTCGCGTGGGAGAACGGCGCGAATGGTGGCGGAAAGGGAGGAGTCATCCGTTAAGGCGACAACGATCAGACGTCCTGGCAAGGTGTTTTCGGTGGTTAGGTCCGCTGGAACTTCGGCCTCGATTTCGATGTCGTGGTCGTTGATCATGGTAATGGCGGCCTCGCCTTTGGCGACATAGCCTCCGATATCGACGCGGCGTTCCACGACCACGCCATCGTAAGGGGCGGTCAGAATGGTGCGGGAGAGATCTCGTTCGGCCAATTTACGGTTGGCTATGGCGATTTTGTGCGAGGCCCCGGCCGCTTCCGCTGCGGCCTTGGCGCGGGCCACATCCTGGTATTTGTCTTCGTAGCGCGATGGCGTAAACGCGGCGGAGTTTTTCAGCTTCTCCAGGCGTGCGAGTTCGCTGGAGGCAATTTTCGCCAGGGCGTTGGCCTCAGCGTGGCGAGCGGCCGCAGCGGTGGCTTCGGCACGGGCGATATCGACTTTCAAGCGCAGAGGTGTGGGGTCCAGGGTGATCAGCGGTGCACCGGCTTTGACGCGATCTCCAACTTCGGCACGAATCGTTGCCACCATGCCGGCAATGTCAAAGGCGATGGGGCCGCTTTGCAGGGCGATGACGCGTCCTAGGATCGGTACGGTTTCGTCCGAAACCAGGGCACGCACACGGTCCACGCCGACATGAATGGCGGTTTTTTTGGCGGGGGGGGCGGCCTGGGCCACAAAAAGAGGAAAGACTGTGCCGAGCAGGCAAAGACCCAGAAGGAAGGAACGGATGCGGAAAACCGGCATGAGGCAAGAGCTCCGGGATGCTATTCGGTGACGTGTTATAATGTAACCTAGCGCCAATTCCAATGCGCTTTTACGTGCAGGAGTACGAATTCTTCGCGCTGTATCGGCGGTTGTCGAAGGCGCATCATCGGCGTAAAGTACCGGGCTTTGGCGGAGGCAAGACAAACTCCGCCGTTTTGCCAATAAACCACCAGATGAGGGCGCGAATGGCCGAACAACCGCCAATTCCTGATGATGTAGCTGCGATGAGTTTCGAGCAGGCGTTGGCTGGTTTGGAAACCATTGTGCGTCGCTTGGATTCTGGCGATGTCGAGCTTGACGCGGCAGTGGGAGCCTTCGAACGGGGGGTGCTTTTGAAACGCCATTGCGAGAAAAAATTGTCCGAGGCGCGGGAACGGGTCGAACAGATCACCCAAGCTCCCGATGGGACCCTCGGGGTTTCCCCCCTGCCAGACATGGAATAAAGGACAAGAGGCGTGGACCTTTCTGGAGAGGAGGCCTCGTTCTCCGAGGCCCTGGCGGCGTCCGCCGTACGTGTTTAGGCCGAACTTGATGTTCTGATGCCGCTTTCCGAAGCGCCGGAAGATCGGGTGGTTGAGGCGATGCGCTATGCGTGCCTGAATGGTGGCAAGCGTTTGCGCCCGTTCTTCGTGATGCAGACGGCGGCGTTGTTTCATGTGGATACGCGTGCGGCGGTGCGTGCGGCGGCGGCGGTTGAAATGCTGCACTGCTATTCCTTGATCCATGACGACTTACCTGCCATGGATGACGACAACTTACGGCGTGGATTGCCGACTGTGCACCGTCGCTTTGACGAAGCGACGGCGATTCTGGCCGGTGACGCGCTGTTGACGGCGGCACTGGGAACCATGGCTGATCCTGACGTCCATGCTGATCCGGCGGTGCGCTGCGAACTGGTGTCTCGCTTGGCTGCGGCATCGGGCGCACATGGTATGGTTGGCGGTCAGATGCTTGACCTTTTGGCTGAACATCAGGACCTGGACATTGCCGCGATTACCCGTTTACAACGCATGAAGACGGGATGTTTGATTGCCTTTTCTTGCGAATGTGGCGCGATTTTGGGACGTGCGTCATGCGCGTCGCGGCAGGCTTTGCTGGCCTATGCACATGATGTCGGCTTGGCTTTTCAAATTGCTGACGATTTGTTGGATGTTGAAGGTCAAGAGAACGATTTGGGTAAAGCGACCGCCAAGGATGCGGAACGCGGTAAGGCGAGCTTCGTTGCTGTGTTAGGGGTTGAACGTGCTCGCGCCCAGGCCCGTTTACTGATTGAGCAGGCGATTGCACACTTGGATGTCTTCGAAGGACGGGCAGCTCTGTTGGCTGCTGCGGCGCGGTTCGTCGTGGATCGTCAGAGATGACGAAACCCAGCCAAAATTCTCAGGCGGAGAAATACGTGGAACAGAAAACCCCGGTGCTGGATAGCGTGGTCGATGTTGCGGCTTTGCGTGCTCTGCCGGAGGAAAAACTGCCCGCATTGGCCAACGATGTGCGTGCCGCAATGATTGATACGGTGTCCACCACCGGTGGGCATTTGGGG
>JAFGWD010000143.1 GCA_016937315.1 Rhodospirillaceae bacterium | reverse complement strand
TGGATGACGTGGAAACTCTGACATCCGTTGTGCCGCATTTGCCCGGCGTTTGGCTGTTGATGAAGGGCTTGGGAGATGCCCGCGCCATACCCGGTGGCCGCGAAGTGCCGGTAACCTTCACCCTGTTCGTGGTCACGCAAAACCTGCGTAACGAAGCCGCCGCCCGCCACGGCGGCAAGCCGGGGGAGGTTGGGGCCTATCAGGTCATTCTCGACACCCGCGCCCTGCTGAAGGACAGCCGTCTAGGGTTGGATATCGACCCCCTCATTCCCGGTCGTGTGTCTTCGTTATTCAACGGCAAACTCCGTATGACGCGGGCGGCGGTTTGGGCGTGTGAATTCCGCACAGCGTTTACCGAAGATGACTTGGCGGCAGAGGAACGTGCCACCGACAACGCGGCCGACTTCCTGACTTTCCGTGCCTATTGGGACGTGCCGCCCTTGGGCAACGTCCACCCTCCATTCCCGCCCGATCAGGCGGATGCCACCGACATCGTACACCTGCAACAAGGGACAACCGCCCCATGACCACTGTGTTTGTCAAACCATCAGGTACCACACAGGTGCGTGACCCCGATGATCCGTTACGCCGCCCTTTACCCGCTGAAGGCCGTGAGGTTCCGGCGAATGCCTATTGGCTGCGGCGTTTGGCCGATGGCGACGTTGTGCGGGTGATGCCCGTCGCGAAACCCCGGAAGGAGAAATAAATCATGGGGGATATCAGTTTTGACACCATCCCGATTAACCTGCGGGTTTCCGGGCAGTTTGTGGAAATTTCCAATCGCTTCGCTACCCAAGGCTTGGTGGGTATGCCGACGAAGATCCTGTTGCTAGGGCAAAAACTAGCCAGCGGCACGGCAGTGGCAGGCAAGGCCGTGCGGTGTTTGAACACCGATCATGCGGCGCAATTGTTTGGTGTTGGCAGTTTGCTGCACCGCATGATGACGGCCACGCGTATCAACAACGCATGGACTGAGGTCTGGGCCTTGGGCTTGGGTGATGATCCGGCGGGTGTGGCCGCCCATGGCGCGTTGACCATCAATGCCCCGGCAACGGAAAGCGGTACGCTTGCCCTTTACATCGACGGCACGCGGGTACGGATTGCAGCCGGGGCGGGGGTGCCCACCGCGACGTTGGCCAACAATCTGGCGGCGGTGATCAATGCCAATACCGCACTGCCGATCACGGCGGCTGTTGATGGGGACACCCCCGCCCAAATCAATCTGACGTGCCGTTGGGCCGGAGAAACCGGCAATGCCATTGATGTCCGTCTTGGATATTATCAGGACGAAAACTTACCCCTTGGGTTCAGCGCGACGATTACGCCGTTAGCGGGCGGCAGCGGCAACCCAGACGCATCAACCGCGTTGGCCCCGATCAGCCATGATTGGTTCACCGATACGGTGTTGCCGTGGACCGACAGCGTGAATGTCCGTGCCCTTGCCGATGAAGCGGCGCGGCGGTTTGACGGCATGTCCATGATGGATATGCATGTGTATTCCGGCGCACGCGGCACCTACGCTGGACTTGCCGCCCTGGGCGCGGGGTTGAACAGCCCGCATGTGTCGATCATCGGGGCCAATGGCGCACCCGATGCGCCGTGGACTTGGGCCGCGTCCTTGGGTGCGGTTTGCGCCTATGAAGCCACCCAAGACCCAGCCCGTCCGATGCAACAGGTGGAATTGAAAGGCCTGTTGGCTCCGGCACCCACGTTCGATTTAACGGAACGCAACCTGTTGCTGTTCGATGGGATTTCCACATGGACGGTGGATGCGGGTGATCGCGTGTTGCTGGACAACGTGATTACCACCTACCAGACCAACGGCTATGGCATTGAAGACACGTCTTATCTGGAAATTGAACGTCTCAAGACGTTGGCCTTCCTGCGGTATTCCATGCGTGCCCGCATCGCCCAGGTCTATCCCCGGCACAAATTGGCCGCCAATGGCACCAAGGGCAAGAACGTCGCCACCCCCAACGACATCCGCGACGAACTGATCGCCTTGGCAGGCGATTGGGTGGCTGCCGGGTTGGTGGAACGGATCGACCAGTTCAAGGAACTGTTGGCTGTTGAACAGGATGTCAACGATCCCGACACCGCCAACGCCATCGTGCCGCCGAACCTTGTCAACCAGTTCCGCCGCTTCAAAGGGCGGATCGACTTCCGCGTGTAAGGGGACGCCATTATGCAAATTGCGAAAAAGATCACGGTCAAAAAGGGCGGCGCGGTTATCCGCACCATGTCGGGTGGTGGCTTTACGCTGGGCGGCGTGGAACGCACGCCGGTTGTCCACGATGACGGCTCGGTGGGCTATACCGAAGAATACAAAGAAACGGTGTTGGAGGCCGATACCAACCTTGCCGCTGGTGAGAAGTTAGGCGACCTCAATTTCAAGGATGTGACGGTATCTGTGGAATTGGACACCGGACAGCGTTTCGTGATGCGCAACGCCTTTTCCCAAGAACGCCCAAAAACCCAGGACGGCAAAATCCCCCTCAAAATCTCCTGCGAAACCTGCGAGGAGATCTAAGCCATGGCCGAACTTTCCATTTCACTGCCGGTGGGCCTCAAGTCCCACCGGACCTCTGCGGCGGGCGAGGAAGAGGTCATCCACCGCGATGCGGTTCTGCGGGAACTTGAAACCGCCGACATCATCAACGCCGGGGCGGAAGCGGAAAAGGTCGTGCTTGGCGAAGACGGTGACTATCACCTTGTGCAATCCCCCACCTTGGCCGGGTTGCACATGCTGCGGCGGCAAATCGTGCGGATTGGTGATATCGACGGCCCGTTCGAGGTGGCCGACCTGTTGCGCCTGAACCGGGCAGACTTCAACGCCTTGCAGGATGCGGCGGATCAGCTTGACGCGGCATCTCTAAGCCAAATGCAAGGAACCACCCAACGGGGGCGAGGCGATGCGGCATCGTGATGGCGTGGATGCCTTGGTGCAGTTCCTCGCGTGCCGGGGTGTATGCACCAGGGCAGAAGCTCTGGCCATGACGCTGCGGGATGCGACACGACGGGTGAAGCGGATGGTTAACGTGAATGTTTGACGAACTGAAAACATACGTAGGCATTTATACACGCGGTAACGCGGCTTCAGGCGTGGGCGAAATCGAAAAATCGCTGCAACGCTTAGGCACACGCGGTGAACAGCATTTGGGCCGTTTGGGGCGGTCATTAAAAGTTGCGTCCGGGATGCTGGATAAGGTCGGCAACCGCTATACCGCCTTAATGGGTGGCGCGGCAGGGATTGGCGCGATTAAGCAGGTTTCCGATCTGGATACGCGGATGACGTATTTGGGTATCCAGGCGGGCAAATCGACCGAGGAAATGGATGCCCTGAAGCAAAAGGTGTTCGAGATCGCCAACGCCCCGGATATCCGGGTGGATACCAGTGATTTATTTGCAGGGGTGGAGGCGATTGTCGAAAAGACCGGCGATTTGCCTATGGCTGTGGAAAACCTACGCAACATCGGTTTGGCTATTCGCGCCGCCAATCTGCAAGGCGGCGATGCGGGGGCGTGGATTTCCAACCTATCGGAAAAGTTTGATATCAAAGGCGCGGAAGACATGCGTGCCGCTATCGACCATTCCATCAATGCCGGTAAGGCAGGGGCCTTTGCTTTCAAGGATTTAGCCACCCAAGGAGAACGGGTTGCCTCCGCCTATGCCGTGGTGGGGCGCACCGGGCCAAAGGCGGCGTCCGAAGTGGATGCAATGATGCAGATGATCCGCCGGGGTGTGGGGGGGCCGGAACAGGCGGCCACCGCGTTCGAGGCGCTGATGAAGACCTTCCGGGATACGCAAAAGCTGAAGCAGTTAAAGGGGACGGGCGTCCGCATCATGGACCCGGATGATCCAAAGCGTATGCGCTCCGCTGTCGATATCATGAAGGAATTGATTGTTGCATCAAAGGGCGATGCGTCGAAACTCTCCACCATCTTTGATGGCGAAGCGATGCGGGCCTTCAACGGGGCGATTATCGAATACAACGCTACCGGTGGTTTCAAATCCTTTGACGATTTTCTGAATGTCAACAGTGACGGCAGCACCCTCCTAAACGACGCCTCACGCGGTGCCAATACCTTTGGCGCGGCACTGCAATCCCTGCATACCGAATGGGGCAAGTTTGCCGATAAAAACCTAACCGACGTGGTGCGTGGTATGGCCGATGCTATTGGCAGCCTGAAGCCTGAAAAGGTTCAGGCGACTATGAAGGCGTTGGCCTGGGGCGCGGGCATCGTTGGCGGTTTGGTGGTGATGAATAAAGCTGTCGGCGTGATGCGTAGCACCATGAACAC
>JAFGWD010000142.1 GCA_016937315.1 Rhodospirillaceae bacterium | reverse complement strand
TGTCCGGCCTCGTCGCGGCGGAGGCAGCGGCGAGGCCATGCTTTCTGGTGCGATCACGGCCTTGGAAGGCTGTGATTTCGTTGTCGACAGCGGGGCCGATGACGATGGGGCTGGCGGAACCAACCATCGTATCCTTGAGGTTGCCGTTGCCCGTGGGATTCCTGTGTTTTCCATGGGGCATGCGGCGAACCCTGTCGCGGGCTGGCGGAGGTGTGGGTCTTTGACGGATTTGGTTACGGCAATCGACCATTTGCAAGCGTAAGGCTGGGTTCCAGACAGAGTAAACGCAGTGATGAAGGGTGTGGCTGTTTGATGACAGCCGCACCCTTTTTGCGTTGAAGTGGGGTGGGAATACCACCACGTGGTTAAAGAGATGCTTCTTTATGGGGTGCAGGTGGGTCCACTTGAACAGAATACGTTCTATGGATTGGCGTGGTGTATTGGAATTCCTTCCTGATGTATGGACTCTCGTGAAAACCCGCACTGTGGGGTGATATGTTCAGCTCTCGCCAGATCATAAAGTATATTTCCCCGCTGTTTGTCGCCGTTGTTCTCTCGATCGTCGGCGTGTTCAGTGTTTTTCGCCCCTTACTTGAGGAGAACCTGATTGCACAAAAGAAGGAAGGGCTTGAAAGCTTGGTTGCTTCTTTTGTTTCAACGATCGAGAGTTTGCATCAACTTGAACTAAACGGGGAACTGACCCGGGAAGAGGCGCAAAAGCGGGCTCTCCATATTGTGACGGCGGTTCGGTATGGCAGCATGGGGAAGGATTATGCCTGGATCAGCGATTATCAGGCGGACCTGATTGCCCATCCGTATCGGCCGGATTTGGTGGGGTTGAATCTTTGGGATTATCAAGATTCAGATGGTTTTTATGTATTTCGGCAGTTCTCCGTTGAGTCTAAAAATACGGGTAACGCTTTTATAAAGTATAATTGGCAGTATCATGATGACTCAAGGCGGATTGTGCCAAAGTTGTCTTTGGTGCAGCGATATGAACCGTGGCAGTGGATCATTGGGACGGGGGTTTACCTTGATAATCTCGAACGTCAGATCGAAGATCTAAGCCGTACGCTTCTGATCGGATCTTGGGTTGTCTTAATTGTTATTCTGTCCTTGTTCGGGGTGTCGTCGTGGCAGGCGATTGTCAATGCTAGGAAAGTTCGTGCCAGCGAGGCGTTGCTGCAGGGTGTCTTCGATCAAGCCGTTCAATGGATTGCTATTCTCGACCTGGATGGAAAGCTGCGGCGCATTAATCAGACCGCTCTAGACTGGGCTGGTGTCCGTATGTCCGATGTTGTGAATTTGTGGCTTTGGGATACGCCTTGGTGGCACGGTTTGGAGGACGAGCAAGCGCGATTGCGAAAGGTCATAAGCGCGGCTGCAAAAGGTGAAATGGTTCATTTCGAAAGTGTGCATGTGGCCCCGTCCGGTCCGAAAATCATTGATTACCACGTCAATCCATTACGGGGGTGTGACGGTGATATTATCAATGTTCTGGTCCTTGGGAACGAAATCACGGATCTGAAAAAAGCCGAAGAAAAAGTCGTTGCGATCAATAAAAATCTTGAGGGGCTCGTTGAGGCCCGCACCCTTGAGTTGCAACATGCAAAGGATATTGCGGAAAAGGCCAGCCAGGCGAAGGGGCGTTTTCTGGCGAACATGAGCCATGAAATTCGGACGCCGATGAACGCGATTATCGGCTACCTGGATCTGATTCTTGATAGTTCTGGCTTGGATGAGGGCGTGAGGTCAAACCTCAATATTGTGGCCCGCGCATCCCATTCTTTGTTGCGTATCCTGAATGATGTTTTGGACATTAGTAAAATCGAATCCGGAAAGATGGCCCTTGAGTCTGGTAAGTTCAATCTTCGTCATGTTGTTGACGAAGTATCCATGACGTTTGGTTTCGATGCCAGAAGCAAGGGGCTGAGCTTTATTGTTAATTATAGTGAAGATCTGCCGTCTTATGTGGTTGGCGATCGGGTCCGATTGCTTCAGATTCTGGCCAACCTGGTCGGTAATGCGGTCAAATTTACAGAAAGCGGATGCGTGTCGATTTGTGTCATGCCGGGCCTAGAACATGGGCATGTTTCTTTCGCGGTCACCGATACGGGGATTGGCATTCCCGAAGATAAAATCCAGATGATTCTGGAGCCTTTTGCCCAAGCCGATGTGACGACGACGCGCCGCTATGGTGGGACGGGGTTGGGGACGACGATTGCCTTGCAGTTGGTCCAATTGATGGGCGGTGAGCTTGAGATTGAAAGTGCTGTGGGTCAGGGCACAACGTTTTCGTTCGTTCTGCCGATGCCGTTTCCCGCATGTGCGGCGGAATCGTGCGCCGATCGCGAGCCGTATGAAGATGATGAGGCCCTTGTGAAGCCGAAACGTCTTTTCACCATTCTGATGGCCGAAGACATTGATGAAAATGCGGATTTGGCGCGAATTCGTCTGGAGGCGGAAGGACATACGGTGGTGCGCGTCAGCAATGGGCGGAAGGCTGTCGAGGCATATCAGAATGGGTCTTTTGATGTGATTTTGATGGATGTGCAGATGCCGGAGATGGATGGTCGGGAAGCCAGCATCGCCATTCGCAAGCTTGAAGGGGGCAGGCGACACATCCCAATTCTGGCTCTGACAGCGAGCATTATGCAAGAAGACAAGGTGATGTGCTTCGATGCCGGAATGGACAGGGTGATCGGCAAACCGGTCAATTTCTTATTCTTGTTTTCAGAAATGGAAAAGGCTGTGCCGGAAGGATGGGGCCGAGAGAAGCGAGACGCTCAGGTGCCGCCGCGCCCCATGCCCCCCGTTTCTTTGCCGAGCATTCATGGTGTGAATGTTGCGGCGGGTGTGTTGGTGTGGGGGGATGAGGCGGCCTATGGTCGTGCCCTCCGTTCATTTGCCGCGAAGAACAAGACGGTTGTGGGTGAGATCAGGCAGTGGCTTGCCGCTGGCGAGGATCTGTCCGCCGGGCAGAAAGCGCATGCTTTGAAAGGCGTTTTGGGAAATTTGGCCTTTGCTTCGGCTTATGACCTGGCTGTGCAGTTGAGTGTGGAAATCCGAAAGAAATCCGTCGCGGTTGAGGGGGTATTGGCGGCTCTGGAAGCGGAACTTGCGCTGTTTTTTGAGGACATTGCGGGTCTGGAGGTGGGGCGAGAGGGGCAATCTCGATTGGAGCAACAGGACGTTTCCCATCGGATTCTGCCCGTGCTGCGGCAGTTGCTTGAGTCTCTGGACCATGACGATCCAGGAGAAGCCGAGCCTTTTGTTGCAGAGCTTGAAAATATGGTTTTACCGGAGCGCCTTCGTGGTGTTGCCGATGCCTTGGATGCCTTTGATTTTGCTACGGCGCGACATGAGGTCCTCGCCTTAATCGCGTTCTTTGAAGAGAGGCCTGAACGATGAGGCCATACAAAATACTCATTGTTGATGATGTGCCTGAAAATCTGCATCTGATGCGGAACATCTTGTCAGATCAATATAAATTGGTCTTTGCAACAGACGGGGAAAAGGCCGTTGCCGCAGCAGAAAAGCACCATCCGGATCTCATCTTGATGGACGTCATGATGCCCAATATGGACGGATATGAAGCCTGTCGTCAGATTAAGCAGGACCCCAAACTTTGTGCCATCCCGGTGATCTTTGTGACCGCGATGGGGGAGCTTTCGGACGAAATGCTTGGCTTCGATATTGGCGGCGTGGACTACATCACAAAGCCGATCAAGGCTCCTGTATTGAAACGCAGGGTACAGACCCATTTATCGCTTGTCCGGGTGGAGGAGCTGGAAAAGACGCGTCTGCGCGTTATCGAGCGGCTTGGACGCGCAGCGGAATTCAAAGATAATGAAACTGGCTTACACGTTATCCGCATGGCTCGGTATGCCAAGATGATTGCGGAGCGTAGTGATGTTGATCCGGAGTGGGCGCAGCAGTTGTTTCTGGCGGCTCCCATGCATGATCTGGGAAAGATTGGAATTCCTGACTCTATCATCATGAAGCCAGGCCCTCTCAATAGCGAAGAGTGGGACTGTATGAAAAAACATCCGGAAATCGGTGCTGAGATTATCGGCTACACAGAGTCTGGATTGTTGCAAATGGCGCGTGAAATTGCGTTGTCGCATCATGAAAAGTGGGATGGTTCCGGTTATCCACAAGGTCTGGTTGGTGAGGCTATTCCCTTGAGCGCACGGATTGTGGCTGTGGCGGATGTGTTTGACGCCCTGATGACCAAGCGTCCTTATAAAAAGGCGTGGCCTGTCGAGGACGTCTTGGCTTATGTGAAGGATGCCTCGGGGACGCATCTCGACCCCAAGGTTGTGGCACTGTTCTTGGGCGGTCTTGATGTGGTGTTTCAGATTATAGAAGCTTGGGGTGAGGAGTCGGGGGCTTCTCTTAACGGTGACGAATGAGGGGTCAGCCGTATCCTTTAAGGACTTGCGCGGAAGGCTTTTGAGAGGCATCAAACCCCTTCAGAATATGGGGCGTTGGGGAGGGGGAAGTTTATGCTGCAAAGTGCCATGGGGTTGCTTGGTCTGATCGGGATTGCGTGGCTGTTGAGTGAAAACCGTCGTCATATCGCTCCGAGAGGGATCGCCGTTGGGTTAGTGCTGCAAGGCGTGGTGGCGCTGGCGATGCTCAAAGTGCCGCTGTTCGCTGATGCTATGTTGCGCCTTAACACGGTGGTAGATGCCTTGCAGTCTGCAACCCGTGCGGGGGCGTCTTTTGTTTTTGGCTACCTTGGCGGCGGGCCTTTGCCGTTTACCGAAACCACTCCCGGCGGCGCCTGGATCATGGCGTTCCAAGCCCTTCCCTTGTTGTTGGTGGTCAGTGCTCTATCCGCTTTGCTGTTTCATTGGCGAATCATTCCTGTGATCGTGAAGGCGTTCTCCTTGGTGCTGCAAAAGACCATGGGGATTGGGGGTGCGCTGGGGGTTGGGGTTTCTGCAAATATCTTCGTCGGCATGGTTGAATCGCCCCTGATCGTCAAACCCTATCTGCACCGCCTGACTCGTAGTGAGCTGTTCACGCTGATGACCTGTGGCATGTCCACCATCGCAGGAACGGTGATGGTGCTCTATGCGTCGATTCTGAATGGCGTGTTGCCGGGAGCGATTGGGCATATTCTGACCGCCTCAATCATCAGTGCCCCGGCTGCGATTCTGGTTTCCCGCGTTATGGTCCCAGAAACTGATATCATTGATCAGGCCGATGCACCCATTGTCTCCTCCGCGACCAGTTCCATGGATGCCATCACCAAAGGCACCGAGGATGGTGTCAGGCTGCTGATCAGCGTGATTGCGATGTTGTTGGTTCTGGTTGCCTTGGTGGCTTTGGCCAATCAGGTGCTGGCGGTGTTGCCTGACGTTGCCGGAGCGCCGGTGTCGTTGCAGCGGATGTTTGCTGTGGTGATGTGGCCGGTGGTCTGGTTAATGGGGATTCCGGCATCGGAAGCGATGACCGCCGCGTCCTTGATGGGGACCAAGACGGTCTTAAACGAGTTCTTGGGGTATTTGCAGTTGGCGGCGTTACCTGCGGGGCGTTTAAGCCCCCGATCCACCTTGATGATGATTTATGCGATGTGCGGGTTTGCCAATTTTGCCAGCTTAGGCATCATGATTGGAGGTCTGAACGCCATGGTCCCGGAGCGCAAGGCCGAGGTTCTATCCCTTGGCTTAAAGTCCATTGCGGCGGGGACACTGGCCACCTGCATGACCGGTGCGGTGATCGGCATTCTGTACTGATCCTTTAACTCAAAAGCCCCCAGAACATTCGGCATGAGGTGGCAAAGAGGAAAAAGGCAAATGCCTTGCGCAGCAGAATTTCGTCGATGGCGTGGGCGATGCGTGCGCCGATTGGCGCAAAGATCATGGTCATTGGTACGATCAAGGCGAATCCCAGCACATTGGCATAGCCCAGGCTGAACGGGGGTAATTGCGGGTTGCCCAGTCCCGAGAAGACATAGCCGATAGCGCCAGGCAGACCAATAATCAATCCAATCGCCGAGGCGGTGCCGACGGCGCGACGGATCGGGACGTTGAATGCGGTCAGAATGGGGACGCTTAGGGTGCCCCCGCCAATGCCCATAACCACGGAAACGGCACCGATCCCCATACCCAAAGGTCCCCGGAATCGCAAGCCGTCGGGCAAGGTGTCGCGGAGTGTCCAGCCGCTACGTTTGAACGCCATATGTGCGGACACCAGCAGGGCAATGGTCGCGAAGATCAGTGTGAGGATGCCTCCCTTTGCCTGCCCGCCGAACACCGTGCCGATGATGACGCCGATGAAAACACCAGGAACGAGAGATTTCAGTAAGGTCCAGTCGAGTCCGCCTTTTTTGTCATGGGTGTGTGCCGACATGATGGATGTGGGAATAATGGTGGCCAATGAAGTCCCCACCGCCAAATGCATGCGTACCGCCTCGTTGATGCCCAGTAAGGGAAATAGCAGGTAAAGCACCGGCACGATGACGATGCCGCCGCCGACGCCGAGAACTCCGGCGAGGAGGCCTGCGATGGCCCCAGTGGACAAAAGCACAAGGGCAAAGGGTAATAAAAAGCGCAAATTCTCATGGCTCATTACGGGGTGTCCTGAACTTGGACAGCGGTGTCTTTGAACATGTGACACGAGGCATCGCCAGCCGCTCCGACGTGGGTCCGCATGGCGCGTTCTGCTGTGTCGCCGTCGCCGGTAAGGATGGCGGCAAGGATGGCGTGGTGTTCGGTAAAGGAGATGTGCATGCGGCCGTGTTGGGTGAATTGCGCCCGACGATATGGGATCACACGGGCGCGCGCGGCTTGTGCGGCTTCGAATACATAGCTGTTGTGGCTGGCCGCAAAGATTGCGGTGTGAAAAGCCAAGTTGGCGGCGTCGTAGGCGTCGGCGTTTTCGTGTGCGAGGCTGCTTCGGACGGTCTCATGGATTGCTAACAGGTTGGTTCGCTCCTGCGGGAGGATACGTTGAGCCGCGAGACGCGCACAGGTGGCTTCTATTTCAGCGGCGAGTTCGAACATATCCTCCAGGCGGCGTTTGGGAATGGTGTAGACCCGTACGCCAGCATTGGCGCGGCGCTCCACCAAGCCGGAGGCAACGATCTGATTCAGAGCTTCGCGGATTGGCGTGCGTGAGACGCCGAAGCGTAAGGCGAGACAGGCTTCGCTGAGGTGTGTGCCTGGCGCAAGGCGCCCCAGAAGAATGTCATCGGCAAGGATTTGACGAATGTCGTCAACGCTATTTCTGGTGCGTGGCACCGTGGGTATTGCGGCCATGAAAACGTCCATCGTCTTGGTATTTGTCTGGAGATGCAAGGATTGTATACAATCCTTGCGCGGAGGGGTAATAATTTTGAACCATTTTGTGGGGCTTGCCGGAATTTGTGAAGGGCGTACTTTGGGTGAAGATCGAGGGTGTTTCGGCGCTCATTCTTTCGGTTTTGGTGGGTGTTCGGTTTAGGCCTTTTGTGAAAACAAGGAGAAAGCCATGCGTATACTGGTTGTCGGAGCCGGGGGGATTGGGGGCTATTTCGGAGGCCGCTTGTTGCAGGCGGGCCGTGATGTCACCTTTCTGGTGCGCCCTCGCCGGGCTGCGATCCTGGCCGAAAATGGGTTTTCCATTCAAAGTCCTCTTGGTGATTTTCATGATCCAGCCCCGCCGCTCGTGACAGCGGATCATCTGGATGCACCGTTCGATCTGATTGTGTTGAGTTGCAAGGCCTATGACTTGGCTGATGCCATGGAGTCATTTGCTCCGGCTGTGGGGGAAAAGACTCTGATCCTGCCGTTGTTGAATGGTATGGCGCACCTGGATGATCTGGATGCGCGGTTTGGTGCGGGGCATGTTCTGGGCGGGTTGTGCCAGATTTCTTCCGGCACGGATGAAAAAGGCGGGATTCTGCATTTTAATAACGTGCACAACCTGGTGTTCGGTGTACGGGCGGGGGCGCAGGGGCAGGCGGCGGCTGATCTTATGGCGGCACTTGATGGTTCGGGGTTTGTGGTGCGTCAGAGCACGAAAATCGTGCAAGAGATGTGGGAAAAATGGGTATTTATCGCGGTTTGCGCGGGGATGACCTGCCTGATGCGTGCGGCGATTTGCGACATTATCGCGGCGGGTGGCGAAGGGGTTATCGCGGGGCTGTTCGAGGAATGTGCAGAGATTGCGCGTGCTGCTGGATTCCCGCCCGGAGAAGCCTTGATGAAGCAGAATCAGGCCTTTTTGTTGGAGCCAAAGTCCTTGCTGATGGCTTCCATGCTGCGTGATATGGAACGAGGGGCGGCGGTGGAGGCGGACCATGTTCTGGGTGCATTGTTGGACCGTGCGCCACGAGAGGACGATGCCCCCTTGCTGACCTTGGCGTATTTGCACCTGAAAGCCTATGAAGCACGGCGGGAGCGCGAGGACGTATAAAACGGGGGTACGATACAGTGATCAGCCAGGGGCCTGCCCCTGGTTTTTTTGTGCCAATTTCCTACCCGTATGAGCGGTTTATAGCCGATTATTGCGGATTATACGCCCCGAATTGACAGGGTGCAATTTTACGGTCATCCTTCTGTTTGTTACAATTTTATGACAGTTTGATGTGCTCCAGATTCTCAGAAAAACAGGGGTGGAACCATGCGACCGACAAGACTCTTGTCCGTATGCGCGGGGCTGATTGTGGCCGCTGCGATGTCGACCAATGCTTTGGCCGAACAGAAGAAGCTGTACGTTTATACGTCGATGAAAGAGTCCTTGATCGGGGGCCTGAAGTCGGCGTTCCTGAAAAAGCATCCAGATATTGACATGGTGCATCAGTCGGCTGGAGCCGGGAAGCTGATGGCTAAAATCGCGGCCGAGCGTGAGTCCGGACACATCATGGCCGATGTTTTGTGGACTTCCGAAGTTCCGGATTTCTATCAATTGAAAAAAGAAGGCGTTCTCCATCCTTACGTTTCGCCAGAGTTCAAGGCGGCGATCAATCCATTGCCGGATTATGATGGTTCGTTTACCGCCATTCGTCTGGGGACATTGGGCATTGCCTATAACACTCGTTACGTCAAGACGCCGCCAACGGCTTGGGCGGACCTGAAGAAGCCAGCCTTTAAGAAGGCCTTTGGGGTTGCCAATCCGGCTTTGTCTGGGACCTCGTACATGAGCGTTGCGCTGCTGTCCAAGACCTTCGGCTGGGGCTTTTTTGAAGATCTGCGGAAGAACGGCGCAAAGATGGGTAAGGGGTCCGGCCAAGTGGTTGACGACACCGCGTCTGGCGAGTTGCTGGCGAGCTTGGGTGTCGATTACATCACCTTGGACAAAATCAGTAAGGGGGCAACCTTGGGTCTGGCTTATCCGCCCGAGGTCATTGTGATCCCAAGCCCCGCCGCGATCATAAAGGGGACGGAGCACCTTGAGGTTGCCAAGCTGTTCATTGATTTTCTGTTGTCGAAGGAAGGCCAGACAATCATTGCCGAAGGGGGCACCCTGCCGGTGCGTACAGATGTTGAGGTGCCAGGCAAGTACAACCTGCCTCAGGTTGCCGACGCCATGAAACGGTCCATCAAGATCGATTATCCGGCGTTGATTGCCGAGAAAGAGGCAACGGTCAAGACGTTCACCGCGATTATGCAGAAGTGATGGTTTTTGTTTGAAGGGGCGGCGCAAAGCCGCCCCCGGAGGTTTTCCCATGGCCGATGTGTGTGTTGCGGGACTTAAAAAGCAGTATTCCGATAAAGTCATCTTATCTGATTTCGATTTGACCGTGGCAGATGGGGAATGTTTCACTCTGCTGGGGCCGTCGGGATGTGGAAAGACGGTGTTGTTACGTCTGATTGCCGGGTTCGAAACACCTGATGCCGGAACCATTGCGATTGGTGGTGTCCAAGTCGCCGATGCGGCAAAAGGGACGACTGTGCCTCCCAATGAACGTGGTTTGGGAATGGTGTTTCAGGACTATGCGGTGTGGCCGCATATGAACGTCTTGGACAACGTTTCGTATCCTCTGAAACTGGCCAAGGTTGCAGCAGATGAGATGAAATCCCGCGCCATGGGGGCGGTGGCGATGGTGGGATTGAAGGGACTGGAAGCGCGATTGCCGTCCGAACTGTCGGGCGGGCAACAACAGCGCGTTGCCTTGGCTCGTGCCTTGGTGTCGGAGCCTCGCTTGCTGCTGTTGGATGAGCCACTCAACAACCTCGATGCCAACTTACGGGAAGAGATGCGCTTTGAAATCAAAGCGTTGCAAAAAGAATTGGGTGTCACGGTGTTTTACGTCACCCACGATCAGGAAATCGCGCTGGGGATTTCTGATCGCGTGGCGGTGATGGACGGCACGGGGCGCTTACGTCAGATCGGCAGCCCAGAGGAAATTTACGAACGTCCAGCGGATGCCTTTGTGTTTAGCTTCTTGGGGCTGGCGAATTTTTTGTCGGTGACAAAAGTTGGAGACCAGTGGCGCGTGGGTGCCAAAGGCGTTCCCTGGTCGGGGGCCTTGCCGGATCGTGATGGCGAGCAGTTCTCAGCCGGTTTTCGTCCCAGCGATGTGATTGTGTCGCGGCAAGGCGATGGTCTTGCGGGGGTGGTGCGGCGTGCCAGTTTTCTGGGGGCCGATATGGATTATCTGATCGATATTGCCGGGACCGAAATCCGAGCGGCTCTGCCGAGCTTTGACTGTTTGGAAAAAGATTTGATGTTTGCGGAGGGTGATTCTTGCCGGGTCACGCTGTCCGATGTGCATTGGTTCCCGGTTGCTGATGGGGAGGGCGTGCAATGAGATCCGCAATCCCTGCCGCACCGCGTGTTGGTACCGCGCAAATCTTGTTCGGGTTGTCGGTGGCGATCCTGGTGATTGTCGTCGCGGTTCCGGTTCTGTTGATTTTCTTTAACGCCTTTTGGGTCAATGGGGCGTTCAATATTGTCGATGTCGTCAAGGTATTGAGCCAGCCGGAAACCTATCAGGCTCTGCTCAATTCGTTGATTTTGGCATCCGGGGTGACGGTTACTGGCACCATTGTCGGAACTTTTTTTGCGTGGTTGGTAACGCGGACGGATTTGCCGTTCAAAGGCACCATGAAGGTCCTGTTCCTGGTGCCGTTCATGCTGCCGTCCTTCATCGGGGCCTTGGCGTGGAAAATGTTGTTGTCGCCCCGATCCGGCTACATCAACCGGATGTTTATGGAGGTGTTTGGCTTTGATGGGCCGGTTTTTGACATTTACACCTACGTCGGGATCATCCTGGTGGAAACCATGTATCTGTTTCCCTTTGTGTTCATACAGGTGTCTGGTGCGTTGGAGCGCATGGACCCGACGTTGGAAGAATCCGCCCGTATCTCCGGTGCTGACTTGTTCACGATCACGCGAAAGATCACCATTCCTCTGGTGATGCCGTCGATCCTGTCCGGGTCGTTGTTGATCATGCTGTATTCTATGGCCCATTTCGGCACCGTCGCAGTGTTGGGCATTGAAGTCGGCATTTATAATATCCCGACCCTGATTTATGAGAAAATCCACCAGAGCGCAGGAAGCTTTGCGTCAATCCGCACCGGTACGGTTTTGGCGTCGGTCTTGGTGGTCACCGCAGCCTTCATTTTGTGGCTGCAAAATCGCGTGCTGTCGCGGGGGCGTTATCAGATTATCGCGGGGAAAAGTTTCCGCCCGACGCAGTTGAAATTGCGTGGTTTGCGGATTCCGATGCTGGTGTTTTGCATCGCCTATATCGGGTTCACCATCGTGTTGCCGACGGTAACCATTTTTATGGTGGGGGCATTAAAGACCTATGGTCTGCCTTTTACCGCAGAGAATATGACGCTTTTCAATTACAAGTTCATTTTGTTCGACTGGCAGCTGACTCGTGACGCGATTTGGAACAGCATATCCTTGGGTTTTGTCGCGGCGGCGATCACGATGTTCGCGGGCGTGATTATTTCTTACGTCATCGTCAAGATGAAGGTGCGGGGCAAAGGCATCCTGGAATTTCTGGGGATGCTGCCGTTTTCCGTTCCGGGGTCGGTGATTGCCCTGGGCGTCATTTTGGCGTGGAGCGGTAAGTTTGGCATCAACATCTATAATACGGTGTGGATCATTTTGGTCGCCTACATCGCCCGTTATATGGCGTTTTCACTGAAGGCGAATTCGGCGGCCTTGGAACAGGTCCACGATTCCCTGGTCGAGGCGGCCCGAGCGTCCGGTGCCACCATGTGGCAGGCGTTGCGCGATATCGTGGTGCCCTTGGTGCGCCCCGGTATGTTGGCGGCGTTTTTCTTGATCTTTCTGCCGGCGTTGCGTGAGTTGACGGTCTCCGTGCTGTTGTATGGGCCGACGACGCGCACCATTGGTGTGGCGATTTATACTCTGAATGAGGATGGGGAAACCGTCTATTCCGCTGCTTTGGCTGGAATTGCGCTGATCATCATCGTGTTCGGGGAAAGCGTCATCAAGCGGTTGTTCAAGATCCGGTACAAGTGATAGGCGGGCACCATGTCGTATATTCAATTGGATCAAGTGACCAAGCGTTTTGGCGCGGTCAAAGCGGTGGACAGCCTGAACCTTGGGATTGAACAGGGTGAATGCGTCGCCATGTTGGGGCCATCGGGGTGCGGGAAAACCACCACCTTGCGTATGGTGGCAGGGTTTGAAGACCTGGATGATGGAGAAATCCGGGTTGGTGAGAGGATTATTTCGTCGCGGCGAAAGCGGTTTTATCTGCCGCCGGAGAACCGCAATTTTGGCATGGTTTTCCAAGCCTTTGCAGTGTGGCCGCATTTGTCGGTGTTTGAAAATGTCGCCTTTCCCCTGCGTATCCGCAAACTGCCGAAGGCTGAGATTGAGGCTCGCACCGAAGAAGCCCTGAGGCACACCAACCTGTGGGCGGTGGCGGATGGGTCTCCGGATGATTTGTCTGGTGGCGGAAAGCAGCGGGTGGCGCTGGCTCGGGCGTTGGCCATTCGTCCTGATGTGATGCTCCTGGACGAACCGCTGTCGTCTTTGGATCCGCACTTCCGCGAGGAAATGCGTTTTGAGATCAAGGACCTGCAACGACGTTTCGGGTTCTCGATTCTGTATGTCACACATGACCAATCAGAAGCGATGGCTCTGGCGGATCGCTTGATGGTGATGCGGCTGGGGGTCGTGCAACAGGTGGGGACGCCGCTGGAAATCTATGGTGCGCCAGCCAATCGGTTCGTTTTTGAATTTATTGGTTTGTCGTCGTTCCTCAAAGTTGCCCTGCGTGACGGCAAAATGGACGTTGGGGGGACAGCTTATGCGCCGCCGTCTCCACCGCCAGAGGCCCTGATTGCCGAAGGCGGGGCATGGTTGGCGGCCCGTCCCAACGAGATTTCCTTCACTTCCGAAGGAGGCGTGGGGTGCGTTGTCGAACGGAAAGCCTATTTGGGGGAGGTCATCGACTATCGCGTGCGGGTTGGGGATGCGGAAGTCCGCGTGCAAAAGACCCGACGCGACCCCGGTCCGGCAGTGGGCGAAGCCTGCGGTCTGATTTTTGAACGTCCGCGTTGGTATCCGTTGGAGGGGTGAGGCCTTCCGATGTCGAGGCCATTTCATGAAATCAAAGGCCGGGCCCCCCTCCCCGGCCTTTGGTCATTTTGGGGGCTGGTGGCGGATCAGGGGGTATGCGGCGGGGTCAGCGCGGTTAACAGACCAATAGCCCAGCGGTTGCCGATCATTGCCGTTTCCCCATCGCGAAGCCTGACATGTCCAAACCGACACCATGAGTTGCCGGACGCAATCGCAAAGGGTGTGCAGGAGAGGAAAAGAAGTGCTTGGAAAGTCTCGTGAGACTTAATGTCGTGTTGTTTCCAACAAAAGTTTCATGTGTGTGATCACAAACATTTGTGTCCTTTCATATGACCCCCAATGTATAAGACGCGGCCAAGTTGTTCTGGACGTAAAGTTTTGGTCAGGTATGGGGTGTTTCGATGTCTATGCTTTCCCGGTTTTCCATCGTTCAGAAAGTGACGATTGGGACTCTTCTCGCGCTCTTGGTGATGATGTCGGCTTTGATGGGCGTGACTTTGTGGGTTTTGCGTGCGGACCTCAATGTGCAGGCGCAAGAACGCCAGGAAAGCGCGATGCGTGTGGCTTGGCATGTGCTGCTGGGCGTGGACGGTCCTCTCCGCCTGGAACGCGGGGCTTTGTTTGCCGGAGATACGCTGTTAAATGGCGATACCAACGTGGTGGATGGCATCAAGGCCTTGGTCGGAGGCACGGCGACGATTTTTGCGGGCGATATCCGGGTTGCGACAAATGTAATGAAGGCGGATGGTTCGCGTGCGGTGGGAACCCGTTTGGCGGCGGGGCCGGTTTATGATGCGGTGCTGCGGGATGGGCAATCCTTTCGCGGCGAGGCGAACATCCTGGGGGAGACATATTTTACTGCGTACGATCCCATCAAGGATGCTTCGGGCAAGACCATTGGCGTGCTCTATACCGGGTTAAGTCAGAAGGCCATTGATGCCTTGGTATCAGCGGTCATGACCTCGGTGATCACGGCGGGGGCGTCGGTTGCCGTGGTCATGGGGGCCTTGATCTTTTTGGCGATTCGCAAAAGCTTGAAACCCATTTCCAGTATGTCCCATGCGACTCGGCGGCTTGCCGAAGGGGATATGGAGGTGGAGATTGCAGGCCATGGCCGTGGTGACGAAATTGGACAGATGGCGGAAGCCTTGGAAGTCTTCCGAACCAAGCTGAAGCACAATCACGAAATGGAAGAAGCTCAGAAAAGTCTGGCCGCGTTGTCTAAAAAAGCCGTACTCGATGCGGTGCGTGGCATGGCCTCGACAGTGGAGACAGAGACCGATAAAGCGGTTGAAACTGTGTCCGAGCGCACGGAAAACATGACCGGAGGCGTGGCGCATCTGGATGGTCTGGTGCACTCCATGCAAGACAATGCGACCACGGTTGCGGCGGCGGCCGAACAGGCCTTGGCCAATGCGGAAACCGTGGCCAGCGCGGCGGAAGAATTGTCGGCATCCATCTCTGAAATCGCAAATCAAGCCGCGTCGTCGACCTCCATCGCACGGCAGGCGGGCGAGTTGGCACGGGAAACACAAACCATCGTCAGTGAGGTTGATACGGCTGCGGGTGGTATTGGCGAAGTGGTTAGCCTGATTTCCGACATTGCGGCGCAGACCAACCTTTTGGCTTTGAATGCGTCAATTGAGGCCGCCCGCGCCGGAGAAGCGGGGCGTGGTTTTGCCGTGGTGGCGGGCGAAGTCAAGACTTTGGCGTCAGAAACACAGCGTTCGGTTGGGCAGATTACAGGGCAGATTGCCAACATGCAGGCGTTGTCGCATCGCATGGTGCAGGCCATGGCCGAGATTGGCCAGACCATTGCCAAGGTTGATGAAGCCTCTGCGGCGATTGCTGCGGCTGTGGAGGAACAGAATGCGACGACGCGGGACATATCACGCAATGTTCAGGAGGTTGCCGGGGGGGCACAGGAAGTGGCAACCCTGATTGCGGCGGTGTCGCAACAGGCGACTGAGGTCGGGGATGTCGCCGTTAGCTTGCGGGGAACAGTGGAAGGCCTGGGCAGTGATATCGATGGGTTGCATCGTGCCGTCAATACGGCCGTGGAGACCTCGGTGAATGAGACCGAGCGGCAACTTGCTCGAACCTGATGGTCTTATGCTCAGGACAAAACGGCGGCTTTCTTGGAGGCCGCCGTTGGCATGATCCGGTCCTCTGCTCCTGTGCGGAAGGCTTCGGTGGCAAAAGATTGAACTCTGCTTTCCTTTTGTCGTGTTGCTGGTCATGTTATGGCGTATTGATTTTTTGAAATTGAAGGCCAATTCTGGGGGCTGGACAGGATCGACCTCTGTCCATGCCTCCGGGAAGCTGATGCCGTACGCCCTGATCTTCGGGCGGGGAAGGGAGACCAAACGCTGTTCCAGTCGTTCGAGCCTGCACGATCCGATGTTCCCGGGAGTATGAAACGAAACCGTATTGTCGCGCTTATCGTTGGTGTGGTTGCAATGGGCTTTCTTGGTATGACCGTTGCCAACTATTGGGTGTCTCGCGACTGGATTCGACAGGCGATTGTTGAGAGTGATCTGCCGCTGACCAGCGATACACTGTATTCCGAGATTCAACAGGATTTGCTGAAACCGATTTTCGTGTCGTCATTGATGGCGCATGACACGTTTCTGCGTGACTGGGTTTTGGACGGAGAAAAAGACCCAGAACAGATGGTGCGTTACTTGGAGGAGATTCAGCGTAAGTACGATGCGTTTACCGCCTTTTTTGTCTCGGACCGCAGCCATGTCTACTATCAGAACAAGGGTGTGTTGAAAAAAGTCCATCGTGACGAGCCGCGTGATGCATGGTTCTTCCGTGTGGGTGGGATGAACCACCCCTATGAGACCAACGTTGATCCCGATATGGCGAACAACGACAGCATAACGATTTTCATCAATTTCCGGGTGTTGGATTACGAAGGACGGTTTCTTGGCGCAACCGGCGTGGGGCTGCGTGCGACAGCGGTTAAGCAGTTGGTCGAGCGCTATCAGCGAGAGTATCACCGCACCGTGTATTTCGTGGATCGCAAAGGAAGTCTCACCCTTTATGGCCGGGATTTTGATGTATCCGAACCCGATATCCGCAAACGTCCGGGGATTTCTACGATTGCCGAGGGGATTCTGGGTCGGGACCAAGGGCGTTTTGAATACCAGAAAGACGGCGCGACGATCTTCTTGAACAGTCGCTTCATCCCCGATCTCGACTGGTACCTTGTGGTCGAGCAAAACGCCGATGAAGCCTTGGCGGCGACAGAGCGGACTCTGGTTAACAATCTGCTGATCGGGGTGACGGCAACCTTGGTGGTGACGTGGTTGTGCGCGGTCTTGGTGCGGCGGTCTCACCGCAGGTTGGAAATCTTAGTGGCGACAGATCCTTTGACTGGGGCGTTAAGTCGCTTGTCCTTTGGTGTGATTTTTGCTCAGTCGCGGCAACGGGTGAAGCGTGATCCACAGCCGATTTCCTTGGTGTTTTTTGATATCGATTATTTCAAGGCGATTAATGACCGTTATGGCCATGTCATAGGTGATGCCGCATTGATTGCCGTGGCTGAGCGCCTGCGTGTCAGTGTGCGGTCTGGTGATGGTTTGTGTCGTTGGGGGGGAGAGGAGTTTCTGCTTCTCTTGGAGGACTGTGACCTGATTCAGGGACGCGAAGTGGCGGAAAAAGCGCGTCTTGCGGTGATGGAAGACCCGTTGGTTTTGGCCGAAGGCGTTGTGCTCAATCTAACGATCAGTGCGGGAGTTTCCGAATTGAAACCCGGAGAGGACGTTGACGGTCTGATTGCCCGGGCCGACGCCGCGTTGTATGCAGCGAAGGCGGCGGGGCGCAATCGTGTGGTCTGTGCCAACTGATTTCAGGTGGCTTTATGAGACCAGCTCGGCACGGGTTAGCATCACCCAATACGTGGCTCCGAGGGCGAGGATTTCATCATTGAAGTCATAAAGTGATGTGTGCAGATTTTGGCAACTGCCATCTGGGTTGACGCCGTTTCCGATAAAAATCAGGGCACCTGGGCAGCGTTCCAGCATAAAGGCGAAGTCCTCGCTGCCGGTGCGGGCGGGCATAGCGATATCGAAGTGGGTCGCCCCGACAATTCCAGACGCCACTGTG
>JAFGWD010000141.1 GCA_016937315.1 Rhodospirillaceae bacterium | reverse complement strand
GCCCCTGCGGCCCGCCCAGGGTGTCATTGACCTCTAGAAAGGTCTTAAACAGCACGGAAAACGCAATGGTAACAACGGCGGCATAGTGCCCTCGCGTACGCACCACCGGAAGGGCCAGGATCAAGCCGATTCCTGCTGCGAGCAACCCTCCCAGTGGGAGAACCAAAAGCGGCGGAAGGGCGGAATGACCAACCAGTTCCGCAGCGGTGTAAGCTCCAATTCCGAAGAATGCCGCACCCGCAAAATTAACGACACCGGTGTAACCGAACTGCACGTTCAATCCCAAGGCGACGGTGGCATACAGCATCACAGTCGCGATCATCAACAATGGGAAATGATCTTCGGCAAAGACCGTGATCAGGGCCAAGGCCAAAGTTCCCCCCATCACCGCAACACCACCGGGATGGGTTCCCGCCGCCACCGCAACGCGACGATTCAGGCCGACCCGGCCACTGATCCAAGCCACCACGGCGCCCAGAAGCAACAGCGAAATCACCGCCACGTCACTTTCCTGCTCCATAAACACGACCGCAAAGACCAACCCCAGAACAAGGACCAGAATGGCAGCAACCAACGGCGGCAGACGGAAGATAAAGGCTTTCATGGGTCAGACTCGCTCACTGCTGCGTTCGGGAATCAGGCCGGTGGGTTTCCAGGCCATCACAGCGATAACCACGGCAAAGGCAAAAACATCCTTGTATGCAGATGCAAACGGCAAGGCGACGGCACCGACCATTTGTAATCCGGCAAACAAAAAACCGCCAAGAATGGCACCGTAAAGGTTGCCCAGACCACCGATAATCGCGGCAGAAAACCCAATCAACCCCAACAACAGGCCCATCCCGAAATTGACCTCGTTGTAATATAAGCCGTTCATCACCCCCGCAATGGCGGCGATACCAGACCCCAACGCAAAGGTCACCAAAACAATCAGGGTGTAATTGATGCCCATGGTGCGGGCGGTTTCTTCATCTTGCGCCACGGCGCGAATCGCCAGCCCCAAACGTGTGCGATTGATCAGCACATGCAAACCGACAATCACCGCAAGCCCGGCAAACACCAGAAGAACACTGTCGGCACGCAGGGTAAAATTGCCAAAATTCCACGCCGACGTCGGCAACAGCGCCGGAAAAGCCTTAGGATTGGAGCCATCGGGATAAAACAGCCGCACGACTTCCCGTAGCGCCGTCCCCAACATCAACGTCACCAAAAGGATATTCAAACGTGGGGCATTTTTCAGCGGCAAGATCAACCACTTCGCAATCGCTGCCCCCAACGCAGCGGTTCCCACGACGGCAAACACAACACTGGCAACCAACTGCGCCAAGGGATTGGTAATCCCCAGCCAAGCCGCCCCTACCACGGCGGTAAAACCCGCAAAGGCCCCGACCATCAGCACATCGCCGTGGGAAAATTTGATCACATCCAACACCCCAAAAAATAGGGTGAAGCCCACCGCAACCAGGGCATAAATGGTGCCCAGCATGATGCCATTGACGAGGTATTGCCCCAAAAGATCCATGACTGCCGCCCAACTTCCTCTTTTCGATGGTGGCGACGCAAGGACACGCCTCGCGCCACCGCCTGATTTTTACCGCGTCACAAGCTGACGCTTGCCGCTGGCATATTCACTGTCGCTCCACTCCAACCACACACCATCCTGCACCACGTAGGTGGTAATGGCCGGCACCGTGTTCTGTCCGTGATCATCAAAATTGATCGGCCCGATGATGCTATCGTGGTTGTTGACCTGACCGAGATAAGCCGTGACCTTTTTGCGGTTCGGACCGACTTTCTCAATGGCGTCCAACAGCAGATTGGTCGCCGAGAAAGAGAACGGGCCACAGGTATCCCACCCTTGGTCAAACTTTGCCTTATGATATTCGTCCATGAAGAACTGACCGCCGGGCAGTTTTTCGACCGGTGCGCTTTCCAAAAAGGCAACCGTGCCTTCAGCCAACGCCGCATCAAGACCAGAGATAAAGGCTTTCGAGATAATGCCGGAGGTCCCCTGGAACTGCGCCGAAATCCCCAACTTGTCCATCTGCTGACGAATACGCACCCCCAGCGGCGTCAATCCACCAAAATAGATGACATCCGGGTTCAATTCCTTCGCCTTAGTCAGCTCGGCGGTAAAATCCTGCTGGTCCGAGGTCACTCCAAAATCTGCTAAGACCTTGCCACCGTTAGCGGTCACGAACTTATTGAAGTATTTATCGTGACCTTTGCCATAATCGGTGGTGTCGTGCAAAATCACCCAGGTTTTGTACCCGCGTTTCGTCATGAACGCAGCGGCATCGTGATTCTGGTTGATCATCGTGCCAATCACACGATGAATTTCCGGGTAGTCGTTGCCATAGGTGATGTCCGGCAGCACCGCGCCCCAAACGATCATCGGCAACCCAAATTTATGATAGATATCGACCGTACTCATGGCGACGGCAGAGCAGTAGTGTGCAATCGCACCCACAACCTTGCGGTCAGAAGCCGCCTTGGTCGCCACCTGCACACCAACGTTTGGCTTGCACTCGTCATCCTGACTGAACAGTTCGTAGGTGTACTTCGCCTTCGGATCGGCATTGCGGATTTTCACCGCCAACTCGGCTGAATTCCGGCCACCAATACCGATCGACGCGTTGCCACCAGACAGCGGACCGATAAAGGCAATCTTGACTTTTTCTTTTGCAAACGCAGCACCAAACGGAGCCGCCGCCAGCGCCGCAGACACAATCGCGCCAGCGCCGAAACGTAGGAAGGTGTTCATAGGATATCTCCTCTGTTTCCCAGCGCAGGACGATGAAATCGTTTGGCAGGGGACGGGGCCTAGACTGCCAGATCGTTCACAAAACTCAAGAAACTTGAACGATTTTTTGCGGCCGTGCGGGAAAGGGGGCCTTTTTCATCAATCCGCCTGGAAACCAGACGCATGCCCAAAAGCCCCCTCATTCCTCCCCGTCGTCCCTCATCTTTGATGGTGGCAACACAAGGGACATCCTTGCATCGCCACCCAGGCGATCTTACCGACCGACGAGCTTACGCTGGCCGGAAGCGTATTCGCTGTCTTCCCACAGCACCCACTTGCTGTCCTGGACCACATACTTGGTGATTGCGGCAACCGTGTTCTGACCATGATCGTCAAAGCTGATCGGCCCCGTGATGCTGTCCTTATCCTTAACCTTGCCGAGATAGGCCGTGACCTTCTTGCGATTGGGACCAACCGCTTCAACGGCATCCAGCAACAACGTGGTCGCAGCAAAGGCAAACGGGCCATAAGCATCCGGCCCTTGGTCAAACTTCGCCTTGTCATACTCCGCCATGAAGTACTGTCCGCCGGGCAGCTTCTCCACCGGCGCACCTTCGCGAAGCGCAATGATGCCTTCCGATAATTTCGGGTTCAGTCCCTCCAAGAAGGCACTGGAAACAATCCCCGAAACGCCTTCGAACTGCGCGGTGATACCCAGTTTGTCCATCTGTTGGCGAACCCGCACGCCCAAGGGAGTCAGACCTCCGAAATAGATGACATCGGGCTTCATTTCTTTGGCTTTGGTCAGTTCCGCCGTGAAGTCCTGCTGGTCAGCCGTCACCCCAAAAGTGGCAAGGACCTTACCGCCCTTGGCGGTCAAGAACTTCGAGAAATAGGCGTTGTGACCTTTGCCGTAGTCGGTGGTGTCGTGCAAAATCACCCAGGTCTTAAAGCCCATCTTGGTCATGAAGTCGGCCGCAACCTCATTTTGGTTGACCATGGTGCCATTAACCCGATGAATTTCCGGGTAGTCATTGCCATAGGTGATGTCTGGCAGCACCGCGCCCCACACAATCGTCGGCAATCCAAACTTGTGGTACACATCGACCGTGCTCATGGCAACGGCAGAGCAGTAGTGTGCAATCGCACCCACGACCTTACGATCAGAAGCTGCCTTGGTCGCCACTTGCACACCAACATTGGGCTTGCACTCGTCGTCCTGGCTGAACAGTTCGTAGGTGTACTTCGCCTTCGGATCGGCATTGCGGATTTTCACCGCCAGTTCCGCCGAATTCCGGCCACCAACGCCAATCGACGCATTGCCACCAGACAGCGGCCCGATAAAGGCGACCTTGACTTTGTCTTTTGCAAAGGCTCCACCAAGCGGGGCAGCCATCAACGCAGCGGACAACATCGCGCCGACGCTGAAACGTAGGATAGTGCTCATAGGATAAATCTCCTCTGTTTCCCAGCGCCGGACGATAACGCGATCAGGCAGGGGTACGAGGCCTCAGACTGCCAGATGATTCGCAGAATTCAAGTGACTTGAATGCTGATTTGCAGCTTTTTTATGCATGACTATTTTTTAAGCATGGCCGCCTGAAATCCATGCATGTGCCCAGATGGGGCATGGCGCGGAAGGCTTTGGCATCTCCACCAACGCCCACCCCAATCAAAAAGAACATGCTTAGTAAGTAGGCGGCGTGTTGACCCACAACACACGCGCCGGGACATCACCCCGATTCCGGTACGCGTGGGGGCGTTCAGAGCGAAAACAGAACGAATCGCCCCGCATTAACCCCATCACCTCTCCATCGACGGTCAGTTCCAACTCGCCATCAAGAACATAACCAAATTCCTCGCCAATATGGCTGGTTGCCCCAGCCGAAGAACCGCCGGGATTGACGGTGTGGATATTGGCCTCCAGCATCAGCCCCTCACCACGCGGCATCAGCAACTCCAAAACCACGCTCGGCAATGGCCCCGCCTGACCGACACTGACCTTAGGCCGCGACCCTGCACGATGCACCATATGTTCGGATGCATCGGCGGCACCGAACAGGCCCAAGATACTGATATCCAGACCATCAACAATGCGACGTAATAAATTCAGCGAAGGAATGACGCCGCCGGTTTCGATTTTCGACAGCATACTTTCGGAACAGCCCGCAATTTCCGCCAAATCCTTCAAACGCATCCCGCGCATGCGCCGCGCGTGACGCACCGCACCGCCCAGTTGCTCCGCCGTTTGCGGAGAGCTGAGATCAGGCGACGAGGATAGATACGGGACTTCGGACATCAGACGTTCCGGTCTTCTCGGCGTTCCGTGCGCCCCGGACGGCGCACGGTGGGAAAGACTGGTGCCGGTGCACAGATTCGAACTGTGGACCTACTGATTACGAATCAGTTGCTCTACCCCTGAGCTACACCGGCAATCTCTCGATGAGGGGCGGGAAGATACGGACATTTTTCTCACTTGGCAAGGGGGTTCACCGTCCTTCCAAGAACACCGCCACCACGCCCCTCCCATTTACCCTACGGCAAGAGCCGCCGCAGCGCGCTCAATCCATTCCCGCTGCGCCCCCGGCTCCGCACCCTCAGCCGCGAGAACGCGGGCCTTGGTCAACGCGGCACGCCCGGAAACCTGCGCCGTGGCATCCGGCCCCAACAACGGAGTCAGAACGGCATGAGCATCGGCAAAGGTCTCGGCACGCAAACACGCCTCAGCCAAAGCCAAACGACTTTCCGGATGGTTGGGGCTTGCCGCAGTCAAATCACGCACCCGCTTCAACTGCTGTGTCGCATCCTCGGCCCGCCAAAGTTCCAACCACGCCGCCAAAAGTTTCGGCGAAGGGGCTGCGTTCCATTGCTTTTCCAGGACCTCAGCAGCTTTTTTCGGGCGATTTTCCGAAACATGGATATGTGCCAGCGCCAACGCCGCTTCGGTATTTTCGGGAACCAGATCCAAAGACTCACGCACCAATTTCGCCGCATCCAACAAACGGCCTTCAGTTCGCGCGGCCTCGGCACGAGAAAACGCCAAACGTGCGGTTTCCTCTTTCACGGACTGGGCATCCATGGCCCCTTTTTTCCGCGCCTTTTCCAAAGTTTCCCGCGCACCATCCAAAAGCCCTGCCTCAACCTGCGCGGCATACAAGGCGCGAGCCGCCCACGCGGCACCGGGCACACGCGCAAACGCACGGGCCGCCCAATCCAGAACCCGAAGGTCGCTGGGCTCCAGAGTCTCAATCAACCCCCGCAGCCCGGCAAGCTCGGTTTCCGGCGTATCCAAAAGCGCCTCGTAATGCACCGCCGCCGCCGCCATATCCCCGTTGGCACGTTCAATCTGGGCCGATACCAAATGCGTCAACTGCGGATTTTTCAAAGCCTTATCGGCATCCTTGAGACACCGCCGCGCCGAGTC
>JAFGWD010000140.1 GCA_016937315.1 Rhodospirillaceae bacterium | reverse complement strand
TATTTCCCCTCGAAAGCCGAAATTTTTAAGGCGGCGGTGCGGGAGACCATTCTGGTTACCGTGGCGCGTTTGGAAACTATGGCGGAAGAATTTGATGGCCATTCGGAAAGGTTACTGGAACGTGTGATTTCTGAAATGGCGCAAATGGTCGGTGGGACCCAAGCCGGAGCAATTCCGAAAATCATCTTATCTGAGGCCGGAAATTTTCCCGACATAGCTAAATTCTATGTGGATGAAGTGGTGTCGCGTGGTCTGACCGTGGTTTCCGGGATCATCGCACGTGGGCAGATGCGTGGTGAGTTTGCCGCAGATTTAGGGCCGTTGACGCCATTCATTGTGATTGCGCCGATTTTAACCTTGTCCGTTTGGAATCATGGATTGGGCAGGGTGATGGGGCGGCCTATGTCACCTGATGCGTTTGCAGAGGATGTGGTGCGGGTGATTGGTCGGGGTTTGCGGAAACAGGAGGATGTGTCATGAACGCTGGAACACGCGCTCTGATCGTCGGAATGGCTTGCCTTGGTTTGACGGGGTGTTTTGAATCCAAGCCGGATGTGGTGCAAGGCTATGTCGAGGGTGACTTTGTCGATTTGGGCTTACCCCTCGGCGGCCAGGTGGTGGCGGTAGAGGTCTCCCGTGGTGATCATGTGAAGGCGGGGCAGGTGGTGTTCCGTCTGGATGCTCAGTCCGAGACTGCGGCGTTGGCTGAAGCAGATGCACGTTTGGTGCAGACTCAAGCCGAATTGGTTCTGGCCGAGGTGGAATTGCGTCGGCAGCGTGCCTTGACGGGAACCTCTGCGGCGCTGGAGGCGAAATTGGATACCGCTACTGCGTCTGCTGCATCGGCAGTTGGGGCAGTTACGGCGGCGCAGGCGGTTAAGGATCGTGCTATTTGGACGCTGGCGCAGCGGGTGGCGTATGCCCCCGCCGATGCGCGTGTTGAAGATATCTTATTCCAAACCGGAGAGGTGATTTCCGCCGGTCAATCGGTGGCCCGGTTGTTGCCGCCTGGGCATGTGGTGATCCGTGCCTATCTGGGGGCGGCGATGGTGGCGCGGTTGCCCGCAGGTACGCAAACTAAGATACAGTGCGAAGGGTGCGGTGTGGACGCGACGGCGGTTGTGGCCTTTGTGTCTGGGGAGGCGGCTTATGCGCCGCCTATTCTCTATTCGCGAGACAATCGCGACAAGTTGTCCTTCTTGGTGGAACTGCGTCCCGATGCGACGACGGCACCGCAGTTGCGCCCCGGTCAGCCGGTGGACATCCTGCCGCCGAAGGTGCTGTTAAAATGACCGCAGCGATCTCCGTGACCGGCTTGACCAAGCGTTTCAGTGGGCGGACCGTGGTTGATGCCATTGACCTGGACGTGGCGGAAGGTCAGATCATGGGCTTCTTGGGGCCGAATGGCTCTGGCAAAACGACCACCATCCGCATGTTGTGCGGTTTGTTGCGGGTGGATGCAGGGGAAGGGACGTGTCTGGGTCTGGATATTCGCGAACAGACGGCCGCCATTAAACGGCAGGCGGGATACATGACCCAGCGGTTTTCTCTGTACGAAGACATGACCGTTCTGGAGAACCTGGATTTTACAGCGCGTGTGCATGGTGTGCCGGAACGTCGGGCACGGGTGGCCGAGGCGGTAGAGCGCATGGGGTTGGGGGATCGTGGCAAACAGTTAGCGGGGCAGTTGTCGGGGGGATGGAAACAGCGGCTTGCCTTGGCGGCGTGTATTCTGCACAAGCCCCGTTTGTTGCTGCTGGATGAACCAACGGCGGGGGTTGATCCACAGGCTCGGCGTGATTTTTGGGATCGTATCCACGACTTTGCTGCGGACGGAATGACGGTTTTGGTGTCCACCCACTATATGGACGAAGCGGAACGCTGCCATGCCATTGCCTACATTGCGTATGGGCGCTTGGTGGCGCGAGGGACGGTTGAACAGGTCACAGCGGCTTCTGGGTTAAGCGCGGCGGCGGTGCGGGGACATGGTGGTCCGGGCTTAGTGGACCGGCTGAAGGCATTGCCGTCCGTTGAGACCACAACATCGTTCGGTACGGTGATTCATGTGGCGGGTCATGATGGGGCAGCTCTGTCGGCTGATTTAGAGACTTTGGCGGAACAAGGGGTGCTGACCTGGGTGCCGGAGGCTCCGAACTTGGAAGATGCCTTCATTCATCTGATGGCAGGCAGTCACGACAACTTTGCGGGGACGGCATCATGAGTCCGCAGGATCGATTCTCCTTTGCACGACTGAATGCGATGATCGTCAAGGAATTCGTGCAAATCCGCCGTGATACCCTGACCTTTGGCATGATGGTCGGTATTCCTTTGTTGCAATTGCTGTTATTCGGTTTTGCCATCAATTCTGATCCCAAGCACCTGCCCACTGCGGTGCGTGATGCGGACCACGGGACGATGGGGCGGGCAGTGGTCGCGGCGATGCAGGCGTCCAAGTATTTTGAGATTACGGTTTTGCCGGAAACGGAAGCCGAGGTAGAAACCATTCTGGCTGAAGGACAGGCGCAGTTCGTGGTTACGGTGCCGGTGGATTTCTCCCGCCGGGTGTTGCGTGGCGAACGCCCCGCACTGCTGGTGGAAGCCGATGCCACCGATCCTGCCGCGACGGCCAATGCCTTAAATGCCCTGGAAAAGTTGGCTGGTGGGGCGGTGTCACGGGACTTAGTGGGACCGTTCGCGGGCTTACGCCAAGGCGCGGCACCTTTCGATTTGCGGGTGCATCGCCGGTATAATCCTGAGGGTGAAACGGCTTTTAATATTGTGCCCGGCCTAATGGGTGTGGTTTTGACCATGACCATGGTGATTATGACATGCTTAGCCGTGACCCGTGAACGCGAGCGCGGCACCATGGAGGCCTTGCTCGCGATGCCCTTAAAACCCATTGAAGTGATGTTGGGCAAGATCCTGCCTTATATCGTCATTGGGTATATCCAGGTGGTCTTCATCATGGTGACGGCGAAGCTTGTCTTTGCGGTGCCGATGGTGGGCAGTCTGTGGCTGTTGTCCGTCGTGACGGTGATCTTCATTACCGCCAATCTGGCGGTTGGGTTTACCTTTTCCACCATTGCGGCCAATCAGTTGCAGGCGGTGGAAATGGGATTCTTTTTCTTCTTGCCGTCGATTCTGCTGTCCGGTTTCATGTTTCCGTTTCGTGGTATGCCCGCTTGGGCACAGGTCATGGGCGAGATTTTGCCGTTGACCCATTTCTTGCGTATTGTGCGGGGAATTTTGTTGAAGGGAAATGGTGCGGGTGAAATTTTGTCTGACCTCGGGGCGCTGCTTGCTTTTCTGGTGGTGGTCTGCAGTGTTGCGATCCGGCGCTACCGCATGACCCTCGATTGAGGCCGGTTTATAATGGCCAAAATAAGGGGATAATCAAAACCGCCACGGCCAACATCAACAGGTTCATCGGAACGCCGATACGCAGGAAGTCGCTGAAGCGGTAGTTGCCGATGTTATAGACGTAGGTGTTGGTTTGATAACCGATGGGTGTTGCGAAGCTGGCGGAGGCTCCCAACATCACTGCTACCACCAGGGCGCGGGGATTGGTCCCGGTTTGCTGCGCGACGCCGATGACGATAGGGGTCATCAGGACGGCGGTGGCGTTGTTGCTCATAAGCTCGGTCAGGACAGAGGTCAGGAAATAAACCGTGGCCAAAATCGCTAGTGGTCCAAAGTCTTGGACCAGGTTGGCGGCGGTCTCGACGATCAAGCGTGCGGCCCCGGATGTTTCCATGGCGAGAGAAACCGCCAACATCCCGAAAATCAGCATCAGAATGCGCCACTCAATGGCTTCGTAGGCTTTTTCCAGGCTGACGCACCCGGTGAGAATGACCAGTATCGCGCCAGGGATTGCCAGTCCCGCAATGGGCATCACGTTAAAGGCTGCCAATCCCACCACACCCAAAATCGTGGCGATGGCAATCGTGGCTTTGGCGCGTTGGATCGGGCGTTTCGTGATTTGAGTAATCGGTAGTACGTCTTCTTGTGCGAACAGGCGGTCGATTTCGTCTTGCGGACCTTCCAAAAGCAGCACGTCACCGTGGCGTAACCGGAAGGTATCAAAACGTGCCGTGATGTTGCGTTGGTCGCGGTGTACGGCGAGGATATAGCTGCCATGGCGACGACGCAGACGCAGTTCTGACGGGGTTTGCCCGGCAAAGCGGGAGTTTGGGCCGATCACGCCTTCGGCCAGCGTGGTTTCTCGCGTTGATAGGGCGGCATAAGTTGGTGTTGTTGCCCCAGATTCGAATGAAATACCGGTGCTTTCGCGAATCTCCAGCAGTTCGGCTTTGTCGGTCTTAAAAATCAGTCGATCCCCGACCTGCAGCGGAATGTCGCGCAGAGCCGATCGTGGCTTGGTGGTATCCGACGGCAGCGGCGTAGCGCCGCGCAGGCCGCGTACCGCCTGCATCAGGTTGGAAAAACCATTGTGGGTGCCACTGTCGTTACGGATTAGGTCAAGAATTTCGTACTCTTCTTCACTGCTGAAGCGGACCTCGTTTAAGGTCTTGCCGACCAAGGGTGAACCGGGAGGCACCACCGCCTCGGCCAGGAAACGCTTGCGTGGGGCTTCCGCCAGAATCTCGGTTTGCAGCAAATCGCGTTCAGGCAGCAGGTGGCGACCAATGGTGGCGACGAACACGGCGCCGACCAAGGCCATCACAATGCCAGGGGCAGAGACTTCGAACATGCTGAACGGTGCCATGCCTTGGGCGGTGGCGATGCCATCGGTCAGAATGTTGGTGGAGGTGCCGATGAGGGTGCACGTCCCCCCTAAAATAGCC
>JAFGWD010000019.1 GCA_016937315.1 Rhodospirillaceae bacterium | reverse complement strand
TCTTCAATGAAGGCGCGGCGGTTGAACAAACCGGTCAGTGAGTCGGTGCGTGACAAATCCAGGATATGTTCGTGGTTACTGATCTGTTCGATGGCGATGCCAACTTGGGCGGATAAATCGGACAGCAGGATGCGGTCATCGTCGTCGTAAGGGACGCGGGACAATTCACGCCATAGGATAATCGCGCCATTGATATCCTGGCGATAGCGAGTGACGGCGGCCAGGACATTCCACTTGCCGATAGCCACTTCCACAACATCGGTGCCCGAGCAAAAGTCCTCAATTACCGCTTTGAGGTCGGCGGTAACGCCTAAGCGCCCGAAGGCGGCAGCGACCAAAAAGGAGTCTGCTGACA
The DNA here is from genome assembly GCA_016937315.1 of Rhodospirillaceae bacterium. Taxonomy (GTDB): domain Bacteria; phylum Pseudomonadota; class Alphaproteobacteria; order Rhodospirillales; family Rhodospirillaceae; genus Oleispirillum. The sequence continues at coordinate 2,716 of JAFGWD010000019.1, read as the reverse complement.
CGGGCATGGCATCGGTTTCCAAATCGGGTCGGATGCGTAGAATGTTGCACCCGGAAACGCCGATTCCTTGGGCAACCGTTGCGGCGGCGATGGCAAGCATGTTTTCCGGGTCAACTTCGTCCCGGAAGGAGCGAATGATGAAGCTCAGCAGGCGTTCGCGGTTGCGGGCACGGGCGATGGCAATGTCGCGTTCGCGGACATCGGTGATATCGCGGCAGACACCGCGTGCGCCCGACCAGTTGCCGTTATCGTCAAACAGCGGCAGGGCGGAAACCAATAAGCAGACGGCGCTGCCGTCGGCGCGGCGCATCCAGACTTCGGAATCGGCCAAGGGCTGGCGGGTAATGAAGGGAAGGACGCTGCCGCTGTCCATGGGTTCGGCCAGAAGTTCGTCGGGGCGGTGGCCGATCAGTTCTTCCAGGCTGTATCCCAAAACGCCTTGCGGGCTGACGAACACCAAGGTGCCATTGGCATTGGTTTCCCAAGCGAAGGCCGCAGAAACTTCGACCAAGTCCTTGTAGCGTTGTCGCGATTCGACCAGGGTGTGGCGCATGCTGGTGGGCAGCGTGACATCGCGCCCGACGATCAGCAGGAACCCAGACTTTTTCCCGCGCATTGCTTGGGCAGGAATAAGGGTAAGGTCAAACACCCGGACCAAACGTTCGTCTGGTGCGCTGATCGTTCCCGTTACGACTTGGCGCTTGTGTCGCGCTTCCTGGATAAGGGCGCTGAGCGTGGTCTGATCAACAGATGTCGGTCTAATCTCAGGCAGGTCAAGCAAAGGGACCAAAGGCGCAGCCAAAGGCGTTGTATGCAAACAGCGATTGGCGGCATCAAGCAGGAGAATGCAAGCATCCTCGCCCGAAAGCTGTGTGCGTAAAATACGTGCGGCGTCAATGGTGTCTGCGGGCTCTGACGCGCCGCGCGCGGGGTCGGGCGCCTGGGGCAAGGGGCGTCTCCTCAACGAATGGAGTGGCGGGGGGGTTCCCGCCGGGCCGGGTTCAGTCTATCGTGTCGTGTCCAGTTGGTCTTACGTTATTGTGGGAGTGCTGGTTTTTTCGTCAAGCCCATAACTTAAGGACGTTTTCGTGCCCCGGTCTCCCGTTATCACCGATTCGTCGGCGTTTGCTTATGAAAACCTGTCTCCGGCTGCGTTTGCTGCTGAGGTTCGAGTTTGGGTGTTTGATCTGGACAACACGCTGTATCCGCCAGCGTCCTCAGTCTTTGACCAGATTGATCGCCGCATGACCGAATATATTGCCCGGTTTTTGAGTGTGGATGCGGCTTCCGCCTTTGTGGTGCAGAAATCCTATTATCGGCGCTATGGCACCTCGCTTTCGGGATTGATGGCGGAGCATGGAATGGAGCCGGACGATTTCCTGAGCTATGTTCACGATATTGATTATTCGGTGATTCAATCTGATCCCGCCTTGGTTTCGGCGATACAGAGACTACCGGGGCGGTGTTTGGTTTATACCAATGGCTCGGCGCACCATGCTGAGGCGGTGCTGGAGCGTTTGGGACTTACGGGTGCCTTTGAGGCAATTTTCGATATTGCGGCTGCGGACTATGTGCCGAAACCGCAAGGTGCCCCCTATGATAAACTGATTGATCGGTTTGCGTTCGATCCCCATGCGGCTGTGCTGGTCGAAGACAGCCTGAAGAATTTGCCTCCAGCCGCCGAGCGAGGCATGAAGACCGTTTGGTTGAAAAACCAGCGGGATACGGCGGGAAGTGATGTGTTTGATCCCGAGGACTGTGACGCCGTGATTGATGATTTGGCGGTGTGGCTGGATGCCGTGGTTGCTGGGTGTGGCAAAGGTTGACAGGGAGTTGCCCTAGTCTAAGGTCTCGCAGATGTATCTCACTGAGGAAGGGTCCACCATGAATGCCGCCGTGCTGTCCGCCGCCGTTGAAGCCGCTTGGGAAGAGCGGGATACAGTGACTTTCCAAACCAAGGGCGAAATCCGCGATGCCGTCGAGTCGGCGTTGACACTTTTGGATGCGGGTCTGGTGCGCGTTGCGGAGAAAACCGCGTCGGGTTGGGTGGTCAATCAATGGCTGAAAAAAGCGGTTTTGTTGTCCTTTCGTCTGAATGACATGGCCCCGATCAAAGGTGCGCCAGGAGACTCGGCCTGTTGGTTCGACAAAGTCCCGTCGAAGTTTGAAGGCTGGGACGATGCGCGGTTTCGCGCTGCGGGATTTCGTGCCGTACCGGGCTGTGTGGTGCGGCGTTCGGCCTATGTTGCGCCGGGTGCGGTGCTGATGCCCTGCTTTGTGAATTTGGGGGCGTATGTTGGCGAAGGCACCATGGTCGATACGTGGTCCACGGTCGGGTCTTGTGCACAGATCGGTAAGAACGTCCACCTGTCCGGTGGGGTTGGCATTGGCGGTGTGCTGGAGCCGTTGCAGGCTGGCCCTGTGGTGATTGAGGACAATTGTTTCATCGGTGCGCGGTCAGAGGTTGCCGAGGGCTTTCTGGTCGAGGAAGGCGCGGTGATTTCCATGGGCGTGTTCTTGGGCGCTTCCACCAAGATTGTGGATCGGGAAACTGGAGAGATTTACCGTGGGCGGGTTCCGGCCTATTCGGTGGTGGTGCCCGGTGCGCTGCCTGGGAGGCCGTTGGCGGATGGGTCTCCGGGGCCATCGGTTTCTTGTGCGGTGATTGTGAAGAAGGTCGATCCCGGCACGCGTGCTAAGGTGTCGATCAATGATT
>JAFGWD010000139.1 GCA_016937315.1 Rhodospirillaceae bacterium | reverse complement strand
TTAGACGGGCTGTCTTGTAATTGGCGGGCGACTGTGATGACCACCGGAGCCATGACGATGACCACCGGTGTGTTGTTCATGAAAGCGGAAACCGAGGCGACACCGGCCATCATTGCGATGACCGCGCCGACGCGTTGCCGTTCGGCTAAGGCCATGATGGCGCGGCCCAACATATCGATCACGCCGGTGCGTTCCAGAGCGGCGCTTAAAATGAACATACAGGCGATAGTGGCGGTTGCGGAATTGCCGAATACCGACAGGGTTGCGGAGGTCTCAATAACGCCGGTGGCCAGCAGAATAGCCATGGCGCTCATGGCTGTGAGGTGTGGGGGCAAAAGATCGCGCACAAACAGAGTCAGAACTCCAGCCAGGACTATGAAGGTCACCAGCATATCGAAGGAAAAAGACGGAGATGTGGGCAAAATGGCGTTCCTCGCGCAGGGTCAGTCGTGCTGAGGTTACCACGATGATGCAAAACCGGCGAAGCGCCGTCATGGGCTCCGCCGGTTTCTTGGGTCGAATGTTGGGTGATTGGGCTTAACGCGCCATGTTGGGGAAGGAGAACTGTGTCTTTTCCTCAATGCCGCTGGAGGGCCAGCGCTGAGTGACGGCCTTGCGGCGGGTGTAGAAGCGGATCGAATCGGGGCCGTAAATGTGCAGGTCTCCGAACAGAGACCGCTTCCAGCCGCCAAAGCTGTGGTATGCCACTGGAACCGGCAGGGGGACGTTGACGCCGACCATGCCGACCTGAATGTTATCGGTGAAGTAACGGGCGGCTTCGCCATCGCGGGTGAACAAACAGGTGCCGTTGCCGAATTGGTGGGCGTCAATCAACGCCATGCCTTCGTGCAGGGTGGAAACGCGGACCACGCAGAGGACGGGGCCAAAGATTTCGTCGGTGTAAATACGCATCGACGGCGTGACGCGGTCGAACAGGGTGGGGCCAACAAAATAGCCGTTTTCGAAGCCGGGCACGGAGATATCACGGCCATCCACCACCAGTTCCGCACCATCCGCAACGCCGCCGGTCACATAATCAATCACGCGGTCACGGCTTTGCGCGGTGACCACGGGCCCCATGTCGATGCTATCTTGGGTGTAGGCCCCAACCTTAATCTTGGCGATAGCGACTTTCAGGCGGGCAATCAGGTCGTCTGCCACTTGGTCGCCGACGCACACCGCGACCGAAATCGCCATGCAGCGTTCGCCAGCCGAACCGTAAGCCGCACCGATCAAGGCGTTGACGGCGTTATCGAGATCAGCATCGGGCATTACGATGGCGTGATTCTTCGCGCCCCCTAAGGCCTGCACGCGCTTGCCGTTGGCGATGCCGGTGGTGTGAATGTATTCTGCGATTGGGGTCGAGCCAACGAAGCTGACGGCCTTAACTAAGGGATGGGAAAGCAGAGTATCCACCGCTTCCTTGTCGCCGTTGACAACATTGAAGACGCCATCGGGTAGGCCCGCTTCGGTCAGCAGCTCGGCCATAATCAAGGCTGCACCTGGATCACGTTCCGACGGCTTAAGGACGAAGGTATTGCCGCAGACGATGGCCATGGGATACATCCACATCGGCACCATGGCGGGGAAGTTGAACGGTGTGATGCCCGCAACCACGCCCAGGGGTTGGAATTCGCTCCATGCGTCAATGGCGGGGCCGACGTTCTTGGAATGCTCGCCTTTCAGCAATTCACCAGCACCGCACGCGTATTCCACCACTTCGATACCACGGATCAATTCGCCCATGGCGTCATCCATGGTCTTACCGTGGTGTTCAGATATGGCGGCGCAAATGCGTTTCGCGTCGCGTTCCAACAAGGCTTTGAAGCGGAACATGACCTGCGCACGCTTTGCCACCGGGGTGGCGGCCCATGCCGGATAGGCGGCGTGGGCGGTTGCGATGATGGTGCTGACTTCATCTGCTGAGGCCAGAGCGACCTTGGCAACAGGTTGGCCTAGGGCGGGGTTGAAGACGTCTTGGGTGCGTCCGCTTCCTGCGACGGCATGTCCCGCCACGAAGTGACCGATAATGTGCATGGTCTTGTGTTTCCGTTGTCCGAGGGAAAATCTTACGCTTGTGCCTTCAGGGCATCGGCGACGATGGAGAACAGACGGTCGATATCCGACTTCTGCGCAATGAAAGCAGGTGCGAACTGCAAGGTGTTGCCGCCGCAGCGCACATAGGCACCTAAATCCCAGCATTTCTGGAAGATTTCGAAGGCGCGTTTCCCTGGCAGACCTGGCATGTCGGTAACCTGCACGGCACCAGCGAGGCCAAAGTTGCGGATGTCTTCGACATGCGGCAAGCCTTTGAGAGCATGGATGGCATCCTCGAAGTACGGAATCAACGTCCGGCATTTGCCGAGAAGATCATCGTTTTCGAAAATGTCCAGTGTTGCCAGACCCGCCGCGCAAGCCACAGGGTGGCCAGAATAGGTATAACCGTGCGGAAACTCGATGGCATAATCCGCACCGCCATTGTCCATGAAGGTCTGGTAAATGCGGTGCGAAGCAATGACCGCGCCCAGTGGAATGACGCCGTTCGAAATCGCCTTGGCGGCGTTGATGATGTCTGGGGTGACGCCCATGGTTTGTGCACCGAACATCTGGCCGGTTCTGCCAAAGCCGGAAATCACTTCGTCGAAAATCAGCAAGAAGCCGTATTTGTCGCAGATTTCGCGGATGCGCTGCATGTACCCCTTGGGCGGCACGATGACACCGGCAGAACCGGAAAAGGGTTCAATGATCACCGCCGCGATGGTCGAGGGATCGTGTAGGGCGACGATGTTTTCCAGTTCATCAGCCAGTTCGATGCCTTTGTCTGGCAATCCGCGCGAGAAGGCATTTTCAGCCAAAAGGGTATGGGGCAGATGGTCGGCATCAATCCCCGCGCCAAACATTTTGCGATTGCCAGAAATGCCGCCGACGCTCATGCCACCGAAATTCACACCGTGATAGGCCTTGGCACGACCAATCACCTTAGTGCGCTGGGCTTCGCCCTTCACCCGCCAATAGCCACGGGCCATTTTGATCGCGGTGTCAGCGGCTTCGGAACCTGAGTTAACAAAAAATACATGGTCCAGGTCGCCTGGTGCCAGTGCGGCGATGCGGCTGGCCAGTTCGAAAGCCAGCGGATGTCCAACCTGGAAACCTGGTGCGTAATCCAGATCCACCATTTGGCGGGATACCGCTTCGGTGATTTCCTTGCGCCCGTGTCCGGCTCCGCAACACCACAATCCTGAAAGCCCATCGACCAGGGTTTTACCGTCTGAAGTCGTGAAGGTGCAGCCTTCACCCTTCACGATCATACGTGGGTTGGCTTTGAAAAAACGGTTGCCGGAAAATGGCATCCAGTTGGCGGACAGGTCGTTGGGTTTACTGGTTGTCGAAGTCATTCAGAGCTCCATGGCAATGACATCGGGGGCGGACCCTTTGGTCCTGTCCTCGGGAATATCGGTTGAGTCACGCTAGGCGTCGCGCTAGGTTTAATAAATTCAAAATAAATAAAAGAAAGATAAGGAGATGCTTACCTATGGCGCGTGTTTCGGTGTTCCGTATGGGGGCAGTCAGCGATATCGACCTGAGGTTGCTTCGGGTGTTTCGTACCGTGGTGGATCGTGGTGGTTTTGCACAGGCGGAGGCGGAACTGAATGTCACCCGCTCGGCGATCAGTCTGTCCATGGCGGACTTGGAAAAACGCTTAGGCTTACGGCTCTGTCGTCGGGGACGTGCTGGTTTTGCTCTGACCGAAGAGGGTAAGCGGGTTTACGACGCCTTGGGGCGTCTTTTGACCTCGGTTGAGAGCTTCCGTGCTGAGGTGCATGCGATTCATGCCCATTTGAAAGGGGAACTGGCTATTGGGCTGACCGACAACCTTGTCACGATGCCCCGTATGAGTGTGACCAATGCCCTGAAATCCTTAAAAGAAAAAGGCCCTGATGTGGTGATTCGTATTCGCATGGCTCCGCCCAGCGACGTCGAGCAGGGGGTGTTGGACGGGCGGTTGCATGTTGGTGTTATCCCTGAGCTGAGGCGCTTGCAGGGATTGGATTATCAGGAATTGTATCAGGAAGAATCGCACCTTTATTGTGCGGCTCAACATCCGTTGTTTGGACGCGCCGATGCGGACATTGATGTGGAGCTTCTGTCCCGGTGCGATGCGGTGATGCCGGCGCATGCACAGGCTGAGGCTATTGCGCCCTTGCTGCACCGCTTGCGATCCAGTGCCACAGCGACGGACCGCGAAGGCATCGCTTTTTTGATTCTGACTGGCCTTTACATCGGATTTTTGCCAGATCATGTCGCGGCAAAATGGGTGGCAGAGGGTCGCATGCGCTCGATTCGTCCAGAGATCACCGAGTATCGTACCCGCTATGCGGTTATCACCCGAAGAGGAGGAAGACCGAACATGGTATTGGACACATTTTTGGAAGAGGTCGCTTATAATTCCGAATCTTAAAAAGGGCAAAAGGTCATAAACGACCTTTGAAAACGCTTTTTAGCACCGTAATGATTTGGACGCGTTATGAGATAACCGTTATACAAGCCGGTGGATTTCCATTTGGGCCTTGATGCTAGGACGTAAACTCATAAATCCCGCCGGTTGCGCCGGAGCGCTTTCGTCCGCCGAAGGCGTTGAAAAGCTTGCCCGTAGTCCCCGCTACGGTCTACGCTTTTCTCCTGTTCGGACGAACGAAATC
>JAFGWD010000138.1 GCA_016937315.1 Rhodospirillaceae bacterium | reverse complement strand
GTGGTCTGAATGTTCTCCCTACCGAGATCATTAATGTTCTGGCGCGTCTCGGGTGTGGGGTGGAGGTGCAAAGCGACGTCTTGATGGTTGTGCCGCCGACGTGGCGGGGTGACATCACCGCCGAGCATGATTTGGTCGAGGAAGTCTTGCGTGTCGTTGGTTATGATACGGTTCCTGCCGTGCCGATGCCGCGTGCGCCGATGCCGGCTGTGGTCTTGACCGATGCACAACGTCGTCGGGGATGGATACGCCGGGCCTTGGCAGGACGTGGACTGACTGAGGCGGTGACCTTCTCGTTCATGGACAGTCGTGTTGCGGGGGCCTTTGGGTGGTCGGACCCGATGCTGAAGGTTGATAATCCGATTTCCAGTGAATTGGACGTGATGCGTCCTTCGGTGTTGCCGAATTTGATTTCTGCCGCTGGGCGCAATGCAGCGCGTGGATTGGCAGATGTTGCCTTGTTCGAAATTGGGCCGCAATTCGATGGTCCCAATCCGGGAGAACAGCGTTTGGTTGCTGCCGGTGTGCGGGTGGGTAAGACCGGCCCGCGCCATTGGGGTCAAGCGCCGCGCGTTGTGGACGTTTTTGACGCGAAAGCGGACGCCTTCGCCGCGTTAGAAGCGGTTGGTGCTCCGGTTGCCGGGGCGCAAGTCCGCCGCGATGCGCCGACGTGGTATCATCCAGGACAATCGGGCACCATCAGCTTGGGGCGGACGGTGATTGCCGCTTTTGGAACCCTGCATCCCGGCGTCGTTCGGAGGCTGGGGGTGAAGGGGCAGGTTGTTGGCTTCGAAGTGTTCTTGGATGCTCTGCCGGCACCGAAGAAGAAGGCCGGACGAGCGCGTTCGTTGCTGAAGGTGTCGCCGTATCCGGCGGTGGATCGTGACTTTGCTTTTGTGGTTGATGAGGCGGTCGAGGCCGAGAGCCTGATTCGGGCGATTTCTGGGGCTGACAAGACGTTGGTGCAGGCGGTCTCGGTCTTTGACGTGTTTGTGGGCGAGTCCGTGGGGGCGGGTAAGAAGTCCGTTGCTCTGTCGGTAACGCTGCAAGCTATGGACCGGACCCTGAAAGATGAGGAAATCGACGTGGTGGCAAAGCGTATTGTCGCGGCGGCGGAACAGGCAACCGGCGGTGCCTTACGCGCCTAATGGCGTCAGCTGGTTCCGATGGATAGATTATGGCAACGCCCTTGCGCCCTTTGTGGACAAGGGCGTTTTCCATGTCAGATGGGGAGAGTCTCCATTGCTTTGATTTCCTCCATCACCGCATAGGTGCGGGTTTCTCGGACCCCCGGCAGGGGGAGGATGACGTCAGCCAAGAAGCCCCTGTAAGCCCCCATGTTTTTGACTCGTGCCTTGATCAAATAATCAAATCCACCGGTGACCATGTGGCATTCCAGGACCTCGCCAGAGCGTTTGACTTGTGCCGCGAAGGCATCAAAGACATCGGGGCTGGTGCGATCCAGTAAAACCTCGACGAAAACCAACAGGCCGCGCCCAATTTTCACGGGGTCCAGTTTCGCACGATAACCGAGGATAATGCCGTCGCGGGTGAGGCGCTTAACGCGGTCAGCGGTGGCGGTGGGGGACAGGCCGATGCGATCGGCCAAATCAGCGGTGGTCATGCGGCCATCAGCTTGCAATTCCTTGAGAATCTTGCGGTCGAGGCGGTCTATACCTTCGATGTCACTGCCTGACATATTATTCACCAATTTATCCACGGTTAATGCCCATCATATACCCGAGAACCACGCCATAGAAGTCGATATGATGAGAAATCAACGGGCGGCTATGGTGCTGCCCTGGCTTGTTTCCGCCCTCCTTGTATCGGATGACTGATATGACCGCTTCCCTTGCTCTGGTTTCCAGCCTGTCCTCGGTTGTGCCCTTCCGTGCCCCTTATGCGCCGGACGATACGGCCCTGGTGCGCGATCTTTTGCCGCGTGCGGCCTTTTCCCCGGAAGCTGACGCACGCATAGATGCCGAGGCGGGGCAGTTGATTGCCGCCATTCGGGCGGAAGCCGGAAGTTTGGGGGTGGAGGAATTTTTACGCGAATTCTCGTTGTCCACACGAGAAGGCTTGGCTCTGATGGTGTTGGCCGAGGCGCTGTTGCGGGTTCCCGATGCCACCACCGCCGATAAGTTGATTGAGGACAAGCTGACCGAGGCGCAATTCGACACGCATGAGCGGGTCTCTGACGCGTGGTTGGTGTCGGCTTCGGCTTGGGCGATGGGGGTCACGGCGCGGGTTTTGCGACCGGACGACACGCCCTTGGGGGTGTTGGGGGCGGCGATGAAGCGGCTGGGGCGTCCGACGGTGAGGGCCGCTGCCGGTCAAGCGATGAAGGTGATGGGGCATCAGTTTGTCCTTGGCCAGACCATTGATGCCGCGATTGCTCGCGCCGGGACTAAACAGGCGAAAGGCTATCGTCATTCCTATGACATGCTGGGGGAAGGGGCACGCACACGGGATGACGCGGACAAGCACTTTGCTGCGTATGTTATGGCGTTGACCCACATCGGTAAAGCCGCAGGAAACACGGGTGCGTTGCCGGCTAGGCCGGGCATGTCGGTGAAACTGTCCGCCATTCATCCCAAGTACGAGGCGACCAACCAAGACGCTGTGATGGCGGATTTGGTGCCGAAGATGTTGGAGCTGTGTCACCTTGCCAAGGCATTCGACCTCAATTTAACGATTGATGCAGAGGAAGCCGACCGCCTGGAATTGTCGCTGGATATTTTTGCCGCCAGCCTTGCCGATCCCGCGTTGAAGGGCTGGGATGGGTATGGAATCGCCATTCAGGCCTATCAAAAACGGGCTTTGGGCGTGGTGAATTGGGTGGGTGAGGTGGCCGAGTCCTTGGACCGTCGCCTGATGGTGCGCCTTGTCAAAGGGGCGTATTGGGATACGGAAATCAAACGCGCCCAGGAACGCGGCTTGGCGGACTATCCTTTGTTTACCCGCAAGGCGGCGACGGATTTGTCGTATCTGGCGTGTGCGCGGCGTTTGATGCAGTTGCGTCCACGGATTTATCCGCAGTTTGCCAGCCATAACGCGCTTTCCGTTGCTTTCGTGCGGGAATTGGGGCGGGAAAATTGGTCGGACAGTGACCCGGGTTTCGAGTTTCAGAAGCTGCATGGTATGGGCGATGCCCTGTACCGTCCGATAGTCGAAGCCGATGGCTATCCCTGCCGGATTTATGCCCCGGCGGGGAATCATCGCGACTTGCTGGCTTATCTGGTGCGGCGGCTGCTGGAGAACGGGGCGAATTCATCATTTGTTGCCACTGTTGGCAATTTGGATATTCCCGTCGAAGATCTGTTGACCCGGCCTGCGAAAATCTTGAGTGATGGGGCGCGGGCACGCAACACCCGCATTCCGCTGCCTCTGGATCTATTCGGCGGGGTGCGGAAGAATTCACGCGGGATTGAACTGGGTTGCGCGGCGGAGCGTGCCGCCTTGACCGCGACGCTGGCTGAGTTTGCTGCGGACAGGCATGTTGCGGCTCCTGTGATAGACGGCAAAACCCCGTCTGGTGCGGAACGTTCTGTGATCTCGCCGGTGGATGGGAGCACCGTTGTTGGATCGGTGGTTGAGGCGACATCGGATATGGCCGTTCAGGCGATGGAGCGTGCGGCTGCGGCGTTTCCGGCTTGGGATCGGACTCCGGTGGCGGTTCGTGCGGCGGCGTTGGATCGTTTAGCCGATGCTTTAGACGATAACCGTGAACGGTTGATGGCGTTGTTGGCGGCAGAGGCCGGAAAGACTCAAGGCGATGGCTTGGCGGAAGTGCGCGAGGCGGTGGACTTCTGTCGGTATTATGCTGTTGAAGCGCGTCGCCAATTTGCCGAGGCGCGGCGGATGCCCGGACCGACAGGGGAAGAGAATCGGTTCCGTCTGCGCGGACGGGGCGTCTTCGTCTGTATTTCTCCGTGGAATTTCCCCCTGGCGATTTTCATCGGCCAAGTCGTGGCGGCGTTGGCGGCGGGTAACACCGTGGTTGCTAAGCCTGCCGGATCGGTGCCCTTGGTTGCTGCGCTGGCAGTGCGTCTGGCGCATCAGGCGGGTATTCCGGTGGGCGCGTTACAGTTTACCCCCGGTTCCGTTGGTTCCGCCCTGGTGGCGCATCCGGCGGTGGCGGGTGTGGCCTTTACCGGATCCACGGAAACCGCCCGCATCATCAATCGCACATTGGCCGCCAAGGATGGGCCGATTGTTCCCCTGATTGCTGAGACTGGTGGCATCAACGCGATGATCGTTGATGCCACGGCTCTGCCGGAACAAGTGGCCGATGATGTGGTGATGTCGGCTTTCCGGTCTGCGGGGCAGCGGTGTTCCGCGTTGCGGCTGTTGTTTTTGCAAGAGGATGTGGCCGATTCCATATTGAAGATGATTTGTGGCGCGGCCAAGGAATTGGTTCTGGGCGACCCTCGCCACTTGGCTACGGATATTGGCCCGGTTATTGATGGTGCGGCCAAGGCGCGGTTGGATGCCTATGTCGCGGAGGCCCGGGCATCTGGACGTGTCCTTTTTGAGGGCCCGCTTCCTGATGGCGTTTTGGCGGCGGGGACCTGGGTGGCTCCGACGGTGATTGTCCTG
>JAFGWD010000018.1 GCA_016937315.1 Rhodospirillaceae bacterium | reverse complement strand
GACCAAACGCGACAGCATTTCCACCTTCAGCGGCAATCCGGCAAAGCGTTCACGAAAACCACGATAATGCTGCCGTGCCAGCAAGGTCGTGGGCACCACGACAGCCACCTGCATCCCGGCCATCGCCGCCACAAAAGCCGCCCGCAACGCCACTTCGGTTTTACCGAAACCCACGTCGCCACAAACCAAACGATCCATGGCGCGTCCGACAGACAAGTCTGCCAGCACATCCTCAATCGCCTTCAATTGATCTTCGGTTTCCGTATAGGGGAAACGTGCACAAAACTCGTCGTACAGGCCTTCCGGTGGGGTAAAGGTCTCCGCCACTCGGATTTGCCGCGCCGCAGCGGTTTTGATCAACTGTTCCGCCATCTCGCGGATACGCTGTTTCAACCGGGCTTTACGTGCCTGCCAAGCCGGGCTGCCCAGACGGTCCAAAGCCACACCCGCATCTACGGAGCCGTAACGCGACAGCACGTCAATATTTTCCACAGGAACAAACAGTTTGTCGCCGTCGGCATAGAGCAAACGCACACAATCATGCGGCGCACCGCCTGCGGTAACGGTTTCCAGACCTTCATAACGACCAATCCCGTGCTCGGCGTGAACCACGAGGTCGCCTTCGGCCAATGCCGACGCGTCAACGATGAAGTTTTCCGCCTTGCGTGCTTTCTTGCGGCGCGGCTGTGCCAGCCGATCCCCCAGAATGTCTTGTTCCGCAATCACGCACAGACCGGGAGCGCGAAATCCACACTCCAAAGGCACCACAACCATCACCGTCACGTCAGACGGAGCCGCCGAGGCTTCCGCCCAAGTATTCATGACCTGCACAGGGACGCCATGATCACGCAACAGCGCCGTCAGCCGATCCCGCGATCCAGCGGTCACAGCGGAAATCAACACACGCCGTTCTTCGGCGTGCTGTTCGGCGATATACGCGGCAATTTCTGGGCACACTGCATCAAAGCCGCGTGTCCGTGCCTCGGCAAACAAACGCCCGGGCAAGGCCCCTACCGCTACGGCGTCACCGGCTCCCTCAGGTGCCGCATCCAGAGCTGTCATCGTTGCCACGACATGACTAGACAGCAGACGTGGCCACTCGTCTTCCGTTATGAACAGGCGTTCCGGCGGCACCGCATGATAAACCGCACTGCCGTCTTTCAAGCTGGAACGTTCCGCCGCACGCCGTGCCGTATAATACTCGGCGACTTGATCCCAGGCGGCCTTCAACCCTTCGGGAAGAGCCGCGTCAAAGCTCACCACGGCTTCCGGCACAAAGGCAAACAACGTATCCAGACCATCGAAAAACAAAGGCAGCCAATGCTCCATACCCGGAAACCGTCGTCCGGCGGAGACCGCTTCATACAGCGGATCATCGGTCACAGCCCCGAACAATTCGCGATATCCAGAACGGAAAGTTGCGATTGCCTCAGTGCTCAGGCGGATTTCGCTGACCGGGCGCACAACAAGGGCTTCCGACGTTCCACTGGTCCGTTGCGTGACCGGATCGAAAAACCGCAAGGACTCCAGGCTGTCGCCAAAAAAATCCAAACGTGTTGGGTCCGTTGCACCGGACGGGAAAACATCAATGATGCCGCCACGTACGGCGTATTCACCCGACTCCATTACCTGTTCGGCACGACCATAGCCATTGCGGTCAAGAAACGCGATCAATGACGCCGGATCAAGCGTATCTCCAGCCGCAAGGTTCAGATGAACCCCAACCATGGTCTCTCTGGCAGGTACCCTTTGCACCACCGCCCGCGCCGTGGTCAGAATCAAACGCCCCGCCTTAACCGGCTGATCCGCTAAACGCGACAAGGTTTCCAGGCGTCTCCCGACGATTTCCGCATGCGGCGAGGCTCGGTCATAAGGAACCGTATCCCAGGCCGGAAATTCCAGAATTTCAACATCGGGAGCAAAAAACGCCACAGCCTCAGCCAAGCGGGCCAATTGCACATCATCCGAAGAGACATGCAACACCCCCCCGGCGGATGTGCGGCTTAAATCCCCCAGCAGACACGCATCATACCCAACCGCCACCCCCGTCAGGGCAAAGCGGCTAAGGGCAGGCCATTCTTTAAGAAAAGGAATCAACGCAGAGTCTTAACATATTCAAATGACATCAATTTCTTCATGACGTCTGTGTCCATACTGGCCGGAACCGGTGATTTTCCACACAACCAATCCAGAAGATCACTATCCGGTACGTCAAGAATCGCTTCATATTCACGCAACGCATCGGAATCGAAATCATTCAGACACGCCGTCGCAAAGGCACCGATCACCAGATCAAGCTCTTTCATGCCACGATAACTGGACCGAAACATCAGACGTTTACGGCGGGTTTCCAACGGATCAAGGGAGGTCATGCTGTCCTACTCTTCGTTGTGCTGTTCGATCTGGGCGATCCCCGTCTGTCGTCGGGGGTGTGAATAGGATATATAGGGATTGGCTTTTCTTGTCATCCTTGGTTGATCTTATGCGCCCAACGATCCTGTACACCTTGTTTGCACCACCGACCACCCTCTCCGGCATCGGTCCTCGTATCGCACCCCTGTTGGTGCGTGCGACGGGTGGCGACAAAGTTGTGGACATGCTGTGGCATCTCCCGCAGGGCTGCATCGACCGCACGGCTCGCCCGGCGGTCGCCGACGCCATGGACGGTGTCATTGCCACTTTGACTGTCCGCATCCTCCGTCATGAACCATCCCCGCCCAAAAGCCGCAGCCCTTACCGCGTCATCTGCGCCGACGACAGTGGCGAATTGACCTTGGTGTTTTTCCACGCCCGAGAAGACTACCTCCGCGCCACGCTGCCGGAAGGCACAACCCGTGTGATCAGCGGCCAAGTGGAATGGTTTCGCGATGCGCCACAGATCAGCCATCCGGATTATATGGTCCCCGTGGATAAAGAAGCCGACATCCCTCCCGTGGAAGCCGTCTACGGACTGACCGCTGGTTTGACACAAAAAGTCATGGGCAGAGCCATTCGCAACGCCCTGGCGATCTTGCCCGATTTGCCGGAATGGAACGACCCACACTTGATCCGGCGCGAATCCTGGCCCAGTTGGACACAGGCACTGAGCCAAATTCATGCCTGCGAAACCATCGACACCTTATCACCAACCCACCCCGCCCGGCGCCGCCTCGCTTTTGGCGAATTGT
>JAFGWD010000137.1 GCA_016937315.1 Rhodospirillaceae bacterium | reverse complement strand
TCCAGCAAATGGGTTGCAAAGCTGTGCCTGAGGGCGTGAGGAGTCGCGCTTTCGGGGAGGCCAAGGGTGTTGCGTAAGTGCCGGACTTGGCGCTGAACGACGCCGGGGTTCAGGCGTTCTCCACGGGCACCGACAAACAGCGGGTCCGTATCGGACAGGCGGTAGGGGCATGCCGCTAAATACGCATTGATGGCGGTACTGATCATCGGCAGAACCGGAACAATGCGGGTTTTGTTGCCTTTTCCGGTGACACGCAAGGTGCCGCTGTCGGGTTTGTCGGAGACAGCGAGCCCGAGGACTTCGCCAATACGCAGGCCAGCACCATACATCAACAGCAAAACCGCTACGTCGCGCTGACCGATCCATGGGGCGGAGGGCAGGGTGGCTGCCGTGCGGATGGCGTCCAAGGCGTCTTCGGCGGATAAGGGGCGCGGTAGCGACTGTTGGCGTCGTGGTGCCCGCAGGGCTGCAAGGCCGGGATTGTTACCGTGACCTTCGCGTTCCAACCATTTGAAAAGTGTACGCAGTGAGGAGAGTTCCCGTGCCAGGGAGGACCGGCCAATGCCTTGGCTGTCTCTGGCCGAGATGTAAGCGCGAAAGTCCCGTGTGGCGAGTGCCCCAAGATCCGCAAGATCAGGCGGCTGCCCTTGATATTCGGTCAAAAAGGCCGTGAATCGGGCGATGTCGCGGGCATACGCGTCCAAGGTGTTGGCCGCTGCCCGGCGTTCCGCTCGCAACCAGTGCCGCCAGTCGGTGATCGCGGCGGCGAGACCGGGTGCGGCGGACATCTGGCTCAGGGGGTCGGTGCGCACCATTTCGACAGCACAATCGCGAGCAAGCGGGTGAGGAAATCCAAAAGATCTGTGGCTTGTTCCGGGTGGAAGGTACCGGGTTCGAAGGTGCCCAGGGCGAGCAGGCCCGAGGGGACGGGGTGTCGGGTGGTTCCACCTGGTTCCCAGGTTGCGGGCTCGTCCAGGCGGGCCATGGCATCAGAGCGAATGCGCTTCCCCACGGCTCCGAACAAGGGGTTGCCGGAGCGTTCGGCGGTCAGGTGGATGCGTGTTCCGGCGGTGAATAGGTGGTCCACGGTGCCGGCTGGAACCCGTGCGATTCCTTGCGGGCTTTCGTGGACTCCGGTGGCGGCGGCATCCTCTAGAATGAGAGCGACGGCATCAACGCCCAGGATGCGGGGCCAGTCATGAATCAGGACGCGGTGAAAGTCGGCGGGTGTCTCGACCTCGGACAATCGCAACGCGGCGGAATGGGTGCGTTGTTGTTGTGTCAGATTCATGCGGCTCATCGCCAAGAGATCTACCGATGTCTGAGACAAGCGGTCAAGGTCGTGGCGTAGGCCCTGGATCATCGCTGATTGAAAGTCGGCGACGGGCTCGTTGCTGGAGAATCGGGATGGCGGTGACATGACGCGCAACACGTCCGGGCGCTCGGCCAGGAAATTGGGGTGTTCCCGCAGGAAGGACTCGACGTCTTCCGGCGTGGTCACGGGCCGCATTTCAGCGGCCAGACTGTCCTGGGTGCTCACAATTTCAGTCCCTGAGACGCCGAAACGAAGCAGGCGACTTTTGCGGTGCCGATCAATAAAGTCATGGTATGAAACGCGCTTGGTTTGCCAATCATGAGGTGGCGGTGAAGAGGTCGCCATCGAATGCAACGGAGTGTACCCGATGATCGCGCCCAGTGCCACATCCCATGAGGGGGGAGGCCTTTTGTCCAACAGCGGTGGGCGCGTCGCGGTGTGTGTCCCTCTGCCGTTGGGCACGGCTTATGATTATCGTGTCCCGGATGGGGTGGTCTTGGTGCCGGGGGCGATTGTTCGGGTTCCGGTTTCTGGACGGTTCGTGTGGGGTGTGGTCTGGGGGAATGCGGCGGGAGACATCGCGGACCACCGCGTGAAGACGATTGCCGAGGTGTCAAGCCGCCCACCGTTGTCCGAGGCGTTGCGCCATTTCATCGATTGGGTTGCCGATTATACGATGACGCCTCGGGGGGCGGTGTTGCGTATGGTGTTGAACGTTCCTGCGGCGTTGGAGGCGGATACGCCGTCCTTCGGTGTGGTGCGTGCGGATGTGTGGCCCCACGGGGTGCGGCATACCCTGGCGCGGGATGCCCTTTGGCGGGCTTTGGATGGGCATGCTGCGCTGACTCTGGCGGATTCGGCGCGTTTGGCTGGGGTAGGTTCTGCTGTGGTCAAGGGCTTGTTGGATGAAGGCGGTTTGGTTCGTGCGGCTTTAACGACGCATCGCTCATTTCCTGTGCCTGAGGCGGATGCTGTTTCTTTGGCCTTAAGTCCCGCCCAGTCTGTTGCCGCAACGGCGCTGAAACAGGGAATCGGTGCCGGGTTTTCGGTGACACTGCTGGATGGTGTCACCGGGTCGGGTAAAACGGAGGTCTATTTTGAGGCCATTGCCGAGGCCTTGCGGTGTGGGCGTCAGGCTTTGGTTCTGGTTCCGGAAATTGCGTTAACCGCGCAGTGGTTGGGGCGTTTTGAACGACGATTTGGTGTGCCTCCAGCGGTTTGGCATTCCGAGATTTCGCCAGCCTTGCGTCGTGAGACATGGCGTGCAGTGGCGGATGGGCGTGTGCGGGTGGTGATCGGTGCGCGTTCGGCCTTGTTCCTGCCCTTTGACGCGTTGGGCGTGATCGTGGTGGATGAAGAACACGAGCACGCTTTCAAACAAGAAGAAGGCGTGATCTATCAGGGCCGAGATATGGCGGTGGTCCGCGCCAGCATCGAGACGATTCCGGTGGTTTTGGCGTCGGCGACGCCGTCTTTGGAAACGTTGGCCAATGTCCGTTCTGGACGCTATGCGCGGTTGGAACTACCGCAACGCCACGGCGGCGCGGTGCTGCCAGAGATCACGGTGATTGACTTGCGTGCCACGCCACCGGAAAGCGGGTCTTGGGGGCGAGGGTGGTTGGCGCCACCGTTGGTCGCGGCGATAGCGGACAATTTGGCGAAGGGAGAGCAGACACTGCTGTTCCTGAACCGGCGCGGCTATGCGCCCTTGACCATCTGCCGGTGCTGCGGTCATCGCTTGCAGTGTCCGCAGTGTACCTCGTGGTTGGTCGAACATCGGACTCGCGATGGGGGGCGTTTGGTTTGTCATC
>JAFGWD010000136.1 GCA_016937315.1 Rhodospirillaceae bacterium | reverse complement strand
TCGGCCAGTTCCTCAACTTCCTGCGCCAATTTCAAGGCCGCTTCCAGATCAGCCGCAAAGGCAATCAACCCATGGTGTGCCAAAAGGCAGGCGGTGCGACCATCCAGCGCATCCAGCGCGGCATCGGACAAAGCCTGCGAACCGAACGTCGCATACTCAGCACAGCGAATGTCTTTTCCGCCCGCCACCGCGACCATGTAGTGGAAAGCCGGAATGCCGCGCCGATGACACGCCAACGCCGTGCAAAACGGCGCATGGGCGTGGATAACCGCCCCGGCCTCAGGCTTGGCGACATAAATATCGCGGTGCATGCGCCATTCACTAGACGGCTTCAAGCCCCCAGAGACACGACCCGACAGGTCCATCTCCACCATCAGACCGGGCGACAGGCGCGGCGTCGAAACCCCGCTGGGGGTTATCAGAAAACCATCCCGCGTGCGCACCGAGACATTCCCGGCGGTGCCGCTGTTCATTTTCACGCGGGTCAATTCCGCCGCAGTTTTCAACAGGTCAAAACGGAGGGTACGTTGGCTCATTGGATGACTCGCTCTGGAAACAGCGACGCCAAACCATCCCGGCTGGCGGCACAAACGCCGCGTTCAGTAATCAACGCCGTCACCAACCGTGCGGGCGTCACATCAAACGCATAGTTAGCGCACGGGCTCCCCTCCGGCACCACCTGCACGGCTTCAACACGACCATCCGCCGTTAAACCGGAAAGATGGGACTGTTCAGCCGCAGCGCGTTGCTCAATGGGGATTTCCCGCACACCATCCGCCAGGGCCCAGTCAATGGTCGGACTGGGCAGGGCGACAAAGAACGGCACGCCATTGTCAAAAGCGGCCAAGGCCTTCAGGTAAGTGCCGATTTTGTTGCACACGTCGCCAGTGGCCGTGGTGCGGTCGGTGCCGACAATGCACGCATCCACCAGCCCGTGCTGCATCAAGTGACCGCCCGCATTATCGGCAATCACCGTATGCGGCACACCATGACGCCCCAATTCCCACGCGGTCAAACTGGCCCCTTGATTGCGGGGACGCGTTTCATCGACCCACACATGAATGGGCAGACCCGCCTCATGCGCCAGATAAATCGGGGCCAACGCCGTCCCCCAATCCACCGTCGCCAACCAACCAGCATTACAATGAGTGAGCACGTTCAGGCGATCCGGGTGCCCCTTGGTGGCGGAAATATCACGCAACAAGGACAACCCGTGTTCACCAATTGCCCGGTTCGTTGCCACGTCGGCATCGGCAATCTCGGCCGCCCGCACCCACGCCGCAGCAGACCGTTCAGAAGCGGGCAACGGAGTCAGAACACCCCGCACGTCGGCCAGTGCCCAGTGCAAATTCACCGCCGTTGGGCGGGTTTTCAACAGCATGTCATACGCTGCCGCCAGTCCCGCATCGGAAGAATCCGCGTCCATAGCCAACGCCAAGCCATAAGCCGCCGTCGCCCCGATCAGCGGCGCACCACGCACCCACATGTCGGCAATCGCCGTCGCGGCCTCGGCCACAGTCTTCAGCCGTACCACCGAAAACACATGAGGCAGGCGGGTCTGGTCAATGATCTCCACGGCCTTGCCGTCGGCGGCAGGCCAAATGGTACGATAGGCAATGCCGTCGATTTTCATATCCGCTTCCCCAACTCACAAAACACGACCAGCAATCACCTTCAGCTTCGCAAGCATATCGGGATCGCGAACCTCCGGCGCGGTCATGATGGCATGCTCCAAGGCCGTTTGGCATCCCGCACCACACACATCCGTTCGCCCCCGCAATTTGGGCGCCACCGCACGCACCAAAGCCCGCGCATTGTCTGCGTTCGCCAACAACACCTTCACCACTTGATCAACCGTGACACTCTCATGCTCGGAATGCCAACAATCATAATCCGTGACCATGGCGACAGTGGCGTAACACAACTCCGCTTCACGCGCCAACTTCGCCTCAGGCATGTTGGTCATGCCGACCACATCACAGCCCCAATCGCGGTATAGCAGGGATTCCGCCTTGGTCGAGAACTGCGGCCCTTCCATCACCAAATAGGTGCCCCCCCGCTTGGTTGGCACGCCAATCTCCCGCGCGGCAGCTTCAATAGCGTAACCTAGGCAGCTACAGACCGGAGACGCGCAACTGACATGCGCCACCAGCCCCGTTCCAAAAAAGCTTTTGGCACGAGCAAATGTGCGGTCAACAAACTGATCGACGATGACAAAGGCACCGGGATGCAAATCCGCCCGCAGACTTCCCACGGCAGAAACCGACAGAACCTCTGTCACGCCGGATTGCTTCAAGGCATGGATGTTGGCGCGGAAGTTCAATTCCGATGGCGGAATACGATGGCCACGTCCATGGCGTGGCAGAAACACCAGCTTTTGCCCATCCAAGGTCCCAAACAACAGCTCATCGGATGGCGCACCAAACGGTGTTTCGACCTTGACCCACTGTTTATCGGTCAATCCGTCAATGTCATAGACCCCTGACCCACCGATCACCCCAAGCACAGGCTCGACCATCGTTCGTCCCTCACCTTAAAAAAACAAACTCACGCAACACAATAGCCCCTCGCCCTGCGAGGAGACAAGGGACAGTGCCGAGAAAACCGTATGCGAAATCAGTGTACGGCCGCCCAGATGCGACGCTTCAGAGCATAAAACAGCGCGGTGGCGACAAACAGAAACAACACCACCTTCACACCCATGGCATGGCGTTCCTCCAACTCCGGGTCCGCCGCCCATTGCAAAAAGGCCGTCACATCGCGGGCGACCTGTTCCGCATTGTTGGCACTGCCATCCGTGAATTCGACAGTGCCATCGGTGATTTGCGGCGGCATGGAAATCGCGTTTCCGGCAAACACCGTGTTGTAGTACTTACCGGGGGGCAAGTCATGCTCGGGCGGTTGCGGTGCATAGCCGGTGATCAGCGAAAACACATAATCCGGTCCGCCCATCCGCGCCTTTACAATCAGCGACAAGTCCGGCGGCAGAGCCCCACCATTGGAGGCCATGGCCGCTTGGTCATTGGCAAACGGCGACGGAAAACGGTCCGACGGCAATCCCTTACGGTCAAACATATCGCCGGCCTCATCTGGACCATCCACCACTTGATAGGAGGCGGCAATCTCCTTAACCGCATCCTCGGTATAACCCAAACGCGACAGATTACGGAAAGACACCAACTTCATCGCATGGCACGCTGAACACACTTCGCGATAAACCTGATAGCCACGCCGGAGCTGGGCTTCATCATAGGTGCCAAACACCCCCTGCCAGGACCAATCCTGATGCCGCAAGGGCGCGGAACCCGTCGCAAAGGCCGGCCCAGACACCGCAAACAAAGCCAGAAAGGCCAAAGCCATAACCGTCTGCTTCAACACCGGCGTACCGATGCTTTCAGGCAACGGTAGGGTTTTCTCAAAACGCGACAAAAGCGGCAAAACGATCAACAGATGCACGAAATAGTATACCGCTGCGATGCGTCCAATGGTGATCCACACGCCCTCGGCTGGCATCGCTCCGGCATAGCCCAAAACAAAACAATCCACCACGAACAGCCAGAATGCTTTCTTGAACCAAGGCCGGAAAGTCCCAGAGCGCACTTTGCTGCTGTCCAACCACGGCAGCGCGAACAGGATCAGGATCGCGGCAAACATCGCGAGCACCCCCAACAACTTGTCCGGAACGGCACGCAAAATCGCGTAGAACGGCAGGAAATACCATTCCGGGACAATGTGCGGCGGCGTCACCATGGGATTGGCCGGAATGTAGTTGTCAGGATGACCCAAGGCATCCGGATACCAGAAGACGAACACGCAATACACAATCAGAAACACACCAACGCCGAACAGGTCCTTCACTGTGTAGTAGGGATGGAAGGGAATACAGTCCTGCGGCCCCTTCACATCAATGCCCAAGGGATTGTTAGACTTCACGGTGTGCAGCGCCCAAACGTGAATGACCACAACCCCAAGAATCGCAAACGGCAACAGGAAGTGCAGCACGAAAAAGCGGTTCAGGGTTGGATTATCGACCGAAAAGCCACCCCACAGCAGCGTAACGATGGAATCGCCCACCACCGGAATGGCCGAAAACAGGTTGGTGATGACGGTGGCACCCCACAGGCTCATCTGCCCCCAAGGCAACACATAGCCCATGAACGCCGTGCCCATCATCAACAGCAAAATCACCAAGCCGATCCACCACAACACCTCCCGTGGAGGTTTATACGAACCATAATATAGGCCGCGAAAGATGTGGATATAGACGACAACGAAGAACATCGACGCGCCATTCATGTGCAAATAGCGGATCAACCAGCCGTAATTCACGTCGCGCATAATGCGTTCGACGGAGTCAAAAGCCATGTCCACATGTGGCGTGTATTGCATGGCCAGAAGCAGGCCGGTGGCGATCATCACGACCAGCATGAAGCCCGCCAGAGACCCAAAATTCCACCAGTAGTTCAGGTTTTTAGGTGTCGGGTACTCAACCGCGCTGTGCTTCATTAGGGTAATGATGGGCAAGCGGGAATCGAACCAATCCAGAGCTTTTTGCAACTTTCCGGGGGCGCTCATCTGTCTGTCGTCTCCAACCTCCGGCGAATCAGCCGATGCGGATCAGGGTGTCGCTTAAAAACGTATACTGCGGCACCACCAAGTTTGCCGGCGCGGGTCCTTTCCGGATACGCCCCGAGGTATCATAGTGAGAACCATGGCAGGGGCAAAACCATCCACCAAAATCCCCTCTGGGATCGGCCGGTTTCTGGCCCAGAGGCACACACCCCAGATGGGTGCAGACACCAACCAGGATCAACCACTCGGGGCGGGCCACACGCGCCGAGTCGGGCTGCGGGTCACGCAAGTCATCCATTTTAACTGCGTCAGCCACAGCGATTTCACCCTCTGTGCGACGACGAATAAATACTGGCTTGCCGCGCCACTTGACGGTAATCGCCTGCCCCAAAGCAATCGGAGAGAGGTCAACCTCGACGGTAGACAAGGCCCGCGTGTCCGCAGCTGGATTGAGGCTATCAACAAAGGGCCAAACGGCAACCGCCGCCCCCGTCACACCGACGGCCGTCGCGGCATAAAACAGAAAATCCCGGCGTGTTGTCGATGTTTGCTTGATAGGATGTTCCGCCATGCCCTCCCCCGTGGTAACGCCGACATGCGGCACTTGCTGAAACAGCTGGGAATTCAGCAAGCTATTTCCTAGGGTCTCTTGCGACATAACCTAAAAAAAGGGCCCCGATTCCAGGGTTTCCTTGAAAAAAATGGATCGTTCGACATGCGTCTTGCCCTTTATGAACCTGACATTCCGCAGAACGTTGCCGCCATCGTTCGATTGTGTGCTTGCTTCGATATCTCACTGGATATCATTGCCCCCTTGGGCTTCATTTGGGATGAACGCAAGCTCAAGCGAGTCAGCATGGACTATCTGGCAATTGCCGACATCCAGCATCATGAATCCTGGAACGCCTTCCGTACCCATGCTGGAAAGCGGCGGGTTGTGTTGTTAACTACGAAAGGGGCGACGCCTCTCCCCGCGTTTCGGTTTGCCGACGATGACATCCTCCTTTTGGGGCGGGAGAGTGCGGGTGTTCCCGACGCCGTACACAATGCCGCGAACGCCCACCTCGTGGTGCCAATTCGCACCACCGCCCGCTCCCTCAACGTTGCCCAGACCGCTGCCATTGCCCTCGCCGAGGGCCTCCGACAAACAGACGGCTTCCCCACACGTTAAGCCGGTTCGAAGTAAAGGTTTGGCGTGCGCCCGTGGTCGAGCCAATCGCGCCACGGCGCCCAAGCCCCTAACAATTCTGCAATAATCGCCTGCCCATCCCCTGCTGGCACAACGCCATTTCCGTCACGCAACGCCTTGGTATAGCGAGAATTGGACTCCAACGCTTTACACAGATCGAAAAACGATACGCCACAGCGTGCGGCAATGGCTGCAAACCCTTGGGTCAACCCACGCACCCGCACGGAATCATAGAACAAAGCCTGTCCCTGACGTCCCGGACATGACGCCCCTCCCGGCATCACCGGTGGAGGACCAAGCCAAAACACCGCACGCCAAGAAGACGCTTCAGAAATCAGGGTTGCCGCCATGTACAAAGTCTCTGGCAAAGGCACCCGCACACCATCGCCATCTGCGGCCTGATCATTCAAACCAAAGCACAAAACCAAGGCAGAGGCTGGCAAACTCGCAATCCGGGACTCAGCCTCGGCACGCCACCGTTTACCAATATCGGCGGTGGTGTCGCATTCCACCCCCAATCCATAGGGAACCAGAGCATGGCCATTGGCACGCTCGGCCCGCGTTAAGCGCTGAGGCCAACCGAATCCTTCCGGGTCACGCAGACCCAGCATGGTTTCATCACCAAAGAAACACACCGAATGTTTCGCCAAAGCCGCCCTCCTCCCCGAATGCGACAGGTTCGCGCTACGTCTGGATAGGACAGAACACCAGGACGGGAAGTGACCAGCATCACCCGCACCCTTCAGTTTCATTTACAATATCTGGAAGTCGTGCCAGCAGTGCCGGACGATCATGAATGAAATCCTCATCCGCCCAAATCGCCTCCAAGCGGGAGAGCGCCATTCCGACACCCGGCCCCGGCGCAATCCCCAACGCCAAGACATCCCGCCCAGATACGGGAAAATCCGGCACCGCATCGGTTTCTGGAAGCCGCAACAAAGCCTCCCACGCCGCACTGCCCCGTGCGCCGGGCAAGCACCCACCCGCACCATGACAATGGCGATACTCCGCCCAAGCCAGCAACACGCGATCACGCCACCGGTCAACGCCGATGCGATACATCCCCCGCCGCGCCACAGGCTTTGGCATATCGACGGTCACCTCAAGACCTTCTGGCAGAGTTGACAACATCCCCAACAGGCGGCCACGTTCGGCCTTCGATAAATGCCAAGACGATGCCAAGATCTCGGCCCGTTTGGTATCGGCAAGCGGATCCCCTGAGGCTATGACGGCGGCCAATCGCCGCACCGCAGAGACACCCACACCGGGAACCACAATGCCCCGGCTCTCCAACCAAGCCAGCACGCGCAGCCGCCCCGGCGACAACGCCATCGGCATCAAACGATCCGTGACCCCCTCGCCTCGCATCAACAAGATAACTTCGCTGGGAGAAGGTCCCTCTAGTATGCGCCGCATCTCGGACCAAACACGCTCACCAGAAAGGCTGTCCAACAACGGCGCCAACTTGCGGCACGCCGCCAACGCCGCAACATCGGCAGGCGGCACCCCATAGCGTCCGTAAAAACGAAAAAATCGCAAGATCCGCAAGGCATCTTCGGTAATGCGCCGTTCGGCATCGCCGACAAAGCGGACTCGACGGGCTCCTAAATCCGCCAATCCATCGCACGGATCATAAATCGCCCCATCAAGATCGGCATAAAGCGCATTGATGGTCAAATCGCGCCGCGCCGCATCAGCAGACCAATCATCGGTAAAGGCAACCACCGCATGGCGACCGTCGGTTTCAACATCGTGGCGCAGCGTGGTGATTTCGAAGGGCCGCGAGGAGGTCACGGCGGTCACGGTGCCGTGATCGAACCCGGTGGGTATAGCCTTTATTCCTGCCACGGCAAGCAAACGCAAGGTGTCTTCCGGCGGGCAAGTGACCGCGATATCGACGTCATGAACCGGCAGGCCAAGAACCGCATCACGCACACAGCCCCCGGCAAAACGTGCGACGGCACCTTCAGCCGTCAATGCGGCAATGACCGCGTGCGTATCCGCATGAATCAACCAATCCTGCGGCGAAAGTTGCCCGACCGTCTCCACCATGCGTCCTCGTCGTCACGGAGTCGGCGGCAAATGATGACCCGGCACGATACGACCATCCGTGTATTCCGGCGGCACATAGGTCGATCCGGCGGGCGCACCACCCGTCATCGCCAAGCCCCCCAACATCGCCAAGAGGCACAAAGCTCCAGCCAAGAACAAAAGGTGCCAAGGGTGTGTCCACTCCCGCTCCGCACCGAATTTCCGCATCAACCAAACCCATACGAAATAGCCCACGAAAGGAGCCAGAAACGGCAGCAAATAACGCAAAAGCAGGCTAACCATCCGCACCAACCATCAAACGCGAGAAATTAACCAAAATCCCTGCCGTCGCCCCCCAGATCAGGCGATCACCAAAAGGAATGGCATAGTATCCACGCCGCGTTCCGTTTTCTTCGCGGAAATGACGTTGATGGTGCGCGGGATTGAGGACGTGGGACAACGGCACCTCGAACACATCCGCCACCTCGAAAGGATCGGGACGCACTGAAAATGGCTGCGAAACCACACCCACGACTGGCGTAATGGCGTACGCAGACAATGTCACATACTGCGGTAAAACCCCCAAGACCCGCACCGATTCTGGGGCAAGACCAATTTCTTCCTCGGTTTCGCGCAATGCCGTAGCCGTAAGCGTCGGATCGTCATCTTCCTTACGCCCACCGGGGAAAGAAATCTGCCCTGGATGATGGTGCAGATGATCGGTTCGCTTGGTCAACAACAGGGAAAGCCCCTCGTCCCGTTCAACCAAAGGAACCAAAACTCCGGCGGGATGCGTTTTATCCGCCATCGGACGCCACGGCTCACGACCCGGCGTAACCGACAAAACATCGGTTTCGTGATTGAGATGATCGGAAATCCCGAGATCGGAAAGAATCGGCGAGGCTCCCAAACGCACCAGACGCGCTGCGATGTCCGAAACCGTAATTTCAGCTAACCAATTGCGCCGAGAACAAAGAACTGCCGACTGCTCCATAGACCGATAACGTCCTTTCCTTCGTGTTGACGAACTTCACCCAAAGCCGCAAGTTCATAATACACCGGTCGCGATAGACGCGCCGAAATTCCTTCGGACAAAACCAGATACGGGACCGCTTCTCCGGTTTCCGGGTCACCGGACAGAAACAAGGGGTGGTCCGCATCCAACGTCACGATCCGATCGACATTGGTGCGGAAGCTCAAAACCTGCGCTTCCCCAGTCCCGTACAAAAACACTTCCACGGCAAGAAACGGGACATCCTCAACATCAACCGGCAACGGATTGGGATCGCATGGCAAGGTGACTTCATAGCCACCGTCTTCCGCCCGGCGCAAACACGACGCCAGCAAACAGACCATTTCCTTGCGTGTAAAGGGCTCACCGCCGTAGGACCAAACGCCACGTCGGTCTATGCGTAAACCCGCGCCAGCGACATGCGGGGCCACACTTGGCATCGCCACGTCCGCCTCACCCGATTCCGAAATCGAAACCACCGCGCCCATCGCCTTGACCCTTTTTACGCGCCCTGCCGTCGTGAAGGCCTTGTTAAGCGATATATGGGTATGCGTCCTGCCACGCAAAGCCCCCCAAGCCTCACCGCCCCCTATTCTCCAGGTGTCTTCTTCTGGATACCCACCGCGCGGCGAAGTAGGATGCGCCACAGGCCGCATCAAGGCAAGTGCGTTCCAAGGCCTGAAATGAATGGTCTGCCTCCTGGACATGAGTGGTCATGAGGGGTATCGTCCGCTCCATTTTCAAGTGGACGGAAGGGGAACCGCCATGGACTACCAAGCTATCGCCAACCAAGCGATCGCCAAACAACCGATCACGCGTGAACAAGGCCTCGCCATTCTGGCCGCGCCAGACACCGAGGTCATGGACATCCTGGCCGCCGCATATCGAGTACGCCGGCATTATCGCGGCAACCGCGTGCATGTCCAATTGCTCAGCAACATCAAAAGCGGCCTGTGTGGCGAGGACTGCCACTATTGTTCGCAATCCCGGGTTTCCAAGGCGGAAATCGACAGATACGCTCTGTGGAAAAAAGAAAAAGCCATGGAAGAGGCGCAACGCGCCACCGCCATGGATGCCAAGCGGTACTGCATGGCCCTGTCTGGTGGACAACCCACGAACCGCGAAATCGAGACGCTGGCCGACATGGTCCGTTCGATTAAAAAGGAAACCTCCATTGAGCTTTGCTTGTCCATCGGCTTTTTAAGCTTAGAACAGGCGAAAAAGTTGAAGGACGCGGGCTTGGACCGCATCAACCACAACCTCAATACCAGTGAACGGTACTACACCAGCATTTGCACCTCACACACCTATGCCGACCGTGTGAAGAACCTGATGACGGCCAAGAAAGCTGGCCTGGACATCTGTTCCGGTGGGATCATTGGTCAAGGCGAAACCGACGATGACATTTTCGACATGTTCGACGCCCTACGCGCCATCGAACCCCGGTCGATCCCACTGAACTTCCTGATCCCACAACCGGGCACGCCGTTCGCCGATATGGTGCCCAACCTCACGCCGCGCAAATGCTTGAAGGCACTGTCACTGGCACGTTTCATCCACCCCGATGTGGATTTGCGGGTGGCCGGTGGTCGCGAACATCACTTGCGGTCGTTACAGCCGTTGTCGATGTACCCGGCGAATTCGATCTTCGTCGAAGGCTACCTGACCAGCGACGGACAGACCCCAAATGAAGCCATCGAGATGATCAAGGACCTCGGCTTCGAATTGGAAGTCGAGTCGGCGTCCGAAGACTCGCTCGGAACGGCTGTGGCCTGAGGAAACACGCGATGACCCCGGATCAGACTCTGGAAGACCTGAAGCAGCGCGGACTGTTACGCAGCCTCAAGGTTCTGCCCGAAAACCGTGGGCGGATGTGCTTGAACGGCGAGACGTGGTTAAACTTCTCGTCCAATGATTATCTGGACCTTGCACATCATCCCGCGTTGATCCATGCCGCCGTGCAGGCAACCCAGTCTCTGGGATGCTCGGCGGCGGGGTCGCGTCTGACTTCCGGGCATCTGGCCATTCATGAGGATCTGGAAACCGCACTGGCTGCTTTCGTGGGAATGGAAGCCGCATTGGTATTCGGGAGTGGGTTCTTAACCAACCTCGGCGTGATCCCGGCACTGGCCGGAGATCACGCCACCATCTTTTGCGACCGTCTAAATCACGCCAGCCTGATCGACGGTGCCTTAATGGCCGGGGTAAAGTGGCACCGTTATCGCCATAATGACACCGCGCATCTGGACGACTTACTGACACGCCACCCGGCAAAAGACGGCGAAACACGACTGGTGATCACCGATTCCGTGTTCAGCATGGATGGCGACATGGCCCCTCTGGCCGATATCACAGCGATAGCACGCCGCCACCGCGCCCTCCTTCTTGTTGATGAAAGCCACGCCATTGGCGTCATGGGACCAAACAGCGCAGGACTGTGCGCCGAGCTCCAGATTACACCCGATGTTCTGACCTGCGGTATGGGCAAAGCATTCGGCAGCTATGGCGGTTTTGTTGCCTGTTCTCACACCTTGGCATCCCTGATTATCAACCGCGCCCGTAGTTTTATTTATTCCACCGGTCTGCCGCCTGCGGTCATCGCAGCCTCCCACGCCGCGCTCGACCTCTTCATCGCAAACCGAGGAGCCCTTGGCAACGACCTAATGGACCGCGCCCGCCACATGCAAACGCTCCTCGTCGATGCCGGATTTCCAATGCCGCCCGTGACCTCGCCCATCTTGCCCATCATGGTGGGCGACAACCACGTTGCCCAAGAGTTCGCCACACGTCTGGCGGAACGGCGCATCCTGTGCGGCGCGATCCGGCCTCCAACGGTACCACCGGGAACCGCGCGGCTGCGCCTGACCGTAACCCGCGCACACGAGGCGAACGATCTTTCCGCCGCAGCGGAGACATTCGCCGCCGTTGGGCGCGAACTCGGGATACTGCCATGACCACGGGAGTGGTGTTCTGCTCTGGCTGGTCCACCGGACCAAAAGCCTGGGACGCGGTGCGGGCCGCCCTTCCCCCCGACCTCCCCTCCGCACACCTGAACTGGTGGGAAGGCTTGGCCAACCCTGCCTCAGCGATGCGTGAAGCTGCCGCCACAGCCAATGCCGCCGCCGGAAACCCCTCAGACGCCCCGGTCATCGCCGTGGCTTGGTCCCTGGGCGGACAAATCGCGCTCAAGGCCGCGCTCACCGAACCAGAACGCCTCTCCGCCCTGCTGCTCATCGCCACTCCCGTACGCTTACTTACCGACGAAACCGGATTGGGTACCGATGCCGCCGCCCTACGCGCCATGCGCCAGGGACTGCGCCGTGACGCCGATGGGATCGTCCGCGCCTTTTGGAATGAGGCCTTGGCCGGAGATCGCACCGGCTTCGACTTCGACGACATCCCCGCCATTCTCGCACCATTAGACGCGAAGACTCTGGATGCGGGCCTCGCCGCCCTCGCCGAAACCGACCTGCGCCGCCAATTGCCACGCATCGCGACCCCTGTGGTGGTGATGCAAGGTGACGACGACCACATCGTCGGTGCCCACGCAGCGCAACAGCTGGATGACGGATTGTCCCATGTCTCCGTACTGGCGGTGGCGGGCGGCAGCCACGCCTTGCCATTGACCCACCCAGGCATGATCTTCGAGGTTCTGACGGCTCTGCTTGAGCTGTCGGATAAAGGAGAATTCTAATGAGCGTCTGCAAATCCGCCGTCGCTGCCAACTTTTCCGCCGCCGCCACCACCTACGAAGACCACGCGGCGGTACAGTTGCCCACGGCCCGTCACTTGGCGGAAAGCTTGCCGCCGGGTTTTGTGCCACGGACCATTTTCGATGTTGGTTGCGGCACCGGGGTCTTAACGCGACAACTGACCCACCGCTTCCCACAGGCCCGTATCGCTGGCATGGACCTTGCCCCCGCGATGATCAACACCTGCCGCGCCATCTGGCCGCATCCACACGTCTTTTTGTGTGGTGATGCCGAGGACTTCGACGCCGAAGGCAATGCCTTCGATTTGGTCACGTCCAGCTTTGCCATGCAGTGGTTTGCCGACAAGCCCGGGACCTTGGCCCGCTTCGCACACGCCTTGTCTCCGGGAGGAATTTTTGCGATTGCCGTCCCCGTCGCAGGTACTTTACCCGAACTGAATGACGCCCATAACACAGCCTTAGGCCGTCCCCTGGCTGCCCTCGACTATCCAACGGCAGACGCCTACGTCACCTGGATGATCGACATCGGCCTGATCCCAATTCATGTCGAAACCCAACCCGTTGTGGCTCATTACCCCAACGCACTGGAAGTCTTGAAATCCTTCAAGGCAATCGGCGCAACCTTCCACGGCACCACAAAACCCCTGCCGCCACGCGATATCCACCGCCTGACCGCAGCATACGAGACTGCCTTCAAACAGCCCGAAGGTGTCCCCGCCACCTATCGCGTCCTGACACTGATCGCCCACCGTTAAAGGACCTTTTGCTATGCTGACCGGATTCGTCGTCACTGGAACCGATACCGACGTCGGCAAAACCATGACCACCGCCGCGTTGAGCCTGTGGGTGCAGTCCCAAGGCCTGGATATCGCGCCAATGAAACCAACCCAAACCGGCGCAACATTCCGCGACGGCATTTGGAATGCCCCCGATCTGGACTTTACGCTGGATATGTTGGGACGGACGCCACAGCCAGACGAACGCCACCTCATGCAGCCGTTTTGTTTCGAACCCGCATGTTCACCCCACCTTGCCGTCAAGGCCGGAGACACCCCACCGACTGTGGCGGCGATTGTTGCCGCTGCTACCGCCCTGGCCGCACGACATAACGCCATCGTAGTGGAGGGCGCAGGCGGGCTGATGGTTCCCTTGAATGCCGACGAAATGATGATCGACCTGTTTGCCGCCTTGGCTCTGCCGGTGGTCTTGGTTGGGCGCGTCGGATTGGGCAGCATCAACCATGTCCTGTTGTCTCTGGAAGCCCTGAAATCCCGCAACATCCCAATTCTCGGCGTGGTCCTGAACGAAACACAGCCCCAAAACAACGCCGACGCCTTCATCCGCGCCGATAATCCACGTTCCATTGAACATTTCGGTGGTGTGCGTTGTCTGGGCACCTTGCCTTTCACCCCAGAGCCGACGCCCGCGCGCCTTTTGGCTGCCGCGTCCGCTCTTCCCGGCCTTCCGTCCGCGTTTGCATCGTTGCTCGGAGACTGAACACATCTAAGGAGTCCATCCATGACCTCGGACCTGCTGGCACGTGATCGCCGCTATATTTGGCACCCTTTTACCCAAGCGCAGACTGCGCCAGAACCGATTCCGGTGGTCAAGGCCCAAGGCGCGGTGCTGACGGATGCCGACGGCAACCAAATTTTGGATATGATTTCCTCGTGGTGGGTCAACCTACACGGCCATGCCCACCCAGCCATCGCCGACGCCGTGGCAAACCAGGCCCACACTCTGGAACAGGTAATTTTTGCCACCTGCACCCACGCTCCGGCTGTCGATTTGGCGGAAGGCATCGTCAACTTGCTGCCCAAGAATCTGACCCGGATGTTCTATTCCGATAATGGATCGACGGCGGTCGAGGTCGCCATGAAAATGGCGGTGCAGTATTTCCGCAACCAAGGCCAGACCACGCGCAGCCGTTTCGTCGCCATGAGTGGCGCCTATCACGGCGATACGGTTGGCGCGATGTCGGCAGGCGTCAGTTGCGGCATTTTCGATGTCTGGGGCGAGATGTTGTTTTCCGTGGACACCATGCCCAACGCCCCGACTTGGGATGATGACGACGCGGTAGACGCAAAAGAGGCCAAGGCCTTAGCCACCTTGGATGCCTACCTGAACGATCATGGAGACAGCGTGGTCGCCGCCATTGTTGAGCCCCTGGTTCAGGGTGCGGGCGGCATGCGGATGTGCCGTCCGGCGTTCCTCCGTGCCTGGGTCGAACGCTTGCAGGCCGCCGGAGCCTTGATCATTTTCGACGAAGTGATGACCGGTTTTGGTCGCTTGGGTGACCTCTTCGCGTGTTTGAAAACCCACATCGAACCCGACTTCGTCTGCTTGTCTAAGGGCATCACCGGCGGCTTCCTACCCATGGCCGCCACCGTCACCACGGAAGCAATGTATGCCGCTTTCCTGTCCGAAGACACCACCAAGGCTTTCTTGCATGGCCACTCCTACACCGCAAATCCTCTGGGATGTGCAGCGGGCAATGCCTCGCTGAACCTGCTGTTAGACCCGGCCTGTACCAAACGCCGGGCCGAAATCGAAGCCTTTCATCGCACGGCACTGCCAGAATTGACCAAGCTCCCCGGTGTGAAAAAGCCCCGCATCATGGGCACCATCGCCGCTGTCAATATCGAGACCTCAAACGACGACCACGGCCTGGGGGCCACCGTTGGCTTGCAACTCAAAGCCTTTTTCAAGGCGGAGAACATGCTGATCCGCCCTCTTGGCAACGTCCTCTACCTCTTGCCCCCCTATTGCATCACGGATGAGCAACTGACCCGTGCCTACGACAGCATGGCTCGTGGAGTCAAAAGCCTGTCGGTGTAAACAAGGCAAGGCTTGGGGCCGCGTGCCCCAAGCCGAATACGCCGCACCGTCCGCACAAAAGGTTTCACGAAACCTCGCATCTTCCTCCTTGCACTCGTCCCTTATGCGGCCCCACATTAAGAACTGTTCTCAGTTC
>JAFGWD010000135.1 GCA_016937315.1 Rhodospirillaceae bacterium | reverse complement strand
TGGCCGCGATTCAAGTGTGTGCTCGGGCGCTCCGCGCCATCGGCTGCGAGCCGATTACCAGTTTCGATGACGGCAGTGCAGAAGCCGAAGTTGCGGGTATGTTATATGGCAGCGTATGCGATGCGGTGTTGTCGTCTTATCCATGGAGTTTTGCCACGGCCCAGCGCTCCTTGGCGGCGGTAACGGCGGTTCCGGTCGCTGATTTCGCTTATGCCTATCCGCTGCCGGATGATTTCTTGCGGGCCTTGTCGGTGGGGTATGCCAGTGCGGCCTCTGGGCGCGGCGTGGTGTATCGCATCCACGAGCGACGGATTCACAGCGACGCCTCAGGTGTCGTGTTGACGTATATTTTCCGTCCTGACCCACGCACTTTCCCGCCGTTTTTCGATCAAGCGTTGATCTCACGTTTGGCGGCGGAATTTTGTCTGCCCCTGACCGAAAACACGGCCCGGAGTGAGTTGCAAACTAAGCTGGCACAAAAGGAATTCCAACACGCCAAGTCAATTGACGCACAGCAGCAAACCCCCAATCGCTTTGAGGACTTCTCGCTTTTGGAGGTCCGGCGATGACAGCGCGTGGCATGGTGATCCAAACCAATTTCTCCGCTGGCATGCTGGATCCGCATCTTGCGGCACGGATGGATGTCTCCGCGTATGCTCAGGGTGGGGCAGATCTCACCAATGTGATCGGTTTGCCGCATGGTGGCGTTTCCTTGCGGGCGGGTTTGGCTCGCTTTGCTGAGGTGGAAACCGGTGGTGATGTCGCACGCTTGCTGAAATTCGAGTTTTCAACCGAGCAAGTATATTTGCTGGTGATGCGGCCGTTGGCGATAGACGTCTATTTGCCAGATGGCACCCGCACGGCAACGGTTGTGACGTCTTATACGGCGGCGGAGGTGGCTGATGTGGCGTGGACTCAAAGCTTGGACACGCTGATTCTGGTGCATCCCGATCATGCTCCGGCGAGGTTGGTGCGGTCTGGTTCTCATGCGTCTTGGGTGTTGTCGGATGTCGCTTTGACCAACATCCCAACCTATGACTTCGACGGCCCTGGCAGTGGCACGGCGGAGCCTGTGTGGTCGGCGGCGCGGGGGTGGCCACGGTCGGTCTTTTTGCACCAGGGGCGGCTGTATTTTGGGGGCTCAAAATCGCGTCCACAGACGATTTGGGGCAGTACGGCCAACAACTTCTTTGACTTCGCGACCACCGACGATGCGCTGGATGACGAGGCGGTGGAGATGACCTTTGATAACGATCGCGTGTGTGCGATTCAGCAACTCTATGCCTTGAATGATTTCTTCGCGTTTACCACGGGCGGGTTGTTTGCTCGCACCGATGATAGCGTGATGACACCGCAGGATTTTTTTATGCGGCGGTCATCCGAGGTCCCAGCATCGGCAATTCGTCCTGCTGAACTTGATGGTTCGGTCCTGTTCATCAAAAATCCCGATGGTGGACACAACACAGTCTACGAAATCGTCTACGACTACGAAACGCAGAGTTATCATGCCGAAGACGTGGCGTTGTTGTCCGGGCATTTGATGCGAACGCCCCTGGATATGGCAGCTCGGCTCGGCAACGAAAGCGACAGTGCCAACTCCCTTTATGTGGTCAACGGAGATGATGGCACGGTGGCGGTCTTGAACAGCCGCAAAGCGCAAAAGATGACCGGTTGGACTCTGCTGAAAACCCAGGGCGTGGTGCGTCGCGTCGCTGTGGTGGGTGGCAAGCCGTATGTCCTGGTCCGTCGCGAAATCGCCGGAGTAACGCGTCACTTCATCGAACGTTTGGACACGGATTTTTGCCTGGATTGCGGGGCTGTGTTGTCTGCGGATGCCGCCACGGAGACCTGGAGCGGGTTGTTATATCTGGAGGGCGAAACGGTAGATCTGATCGGTGATGGGGCTCCTCTGGGGCAGGCCGTGGTGAGGCAAGGTGTGATTGTGACGTCGTATCCGGTATCTACGCTTCAGGTTGGGTTTGCCTTTGATTGGGCGGTGGAAACCATGCCGGTGGAACTGGCCGAAGGG
Source organism: Rhodospirillaceae bacterium (assembly GCA_016937315.1). GTDB lineage: Bacteria > Pseudomonadota > Alphaproteobacteria > Rhodospirillales > Rhodospirillaceae > Oleispirillum. The sequence goes on along the minus strand of JAFGWD010000135.1, from coordinate 1,634 downwards.
GCCGCCAGTGGTGGACGTCACCGCATCACTAAGGCGGTTATCCGCCTTTATCAGACCGCTGGTTTGATCGTGAATGGCCGTGTTCTTGGCGATTGCCGGGTTGGCGAAACGGTTTTGGATGCGATGCCGCATGTGGTTAGCGGTTTGCGGAGTGTGCGTTTTCTGGGGTGGAAGGGCGGGCGGGCAGGGAACGACGGAGCCACCGTGCGTATCACCGGCACGTCGCGGTTGCCCGCGACGATTTTGTCGGTGTGTTCGGAAGTCGCGCAGTAAGTCTTGGAACAAGGAGACGGAAATGGGCATGGCCCCTTTATCAACCGCCGTAAGTTTAGCGGCGACGGGTGTTTCGACAGGGATGTCGGCGATTTCGCAGGTGCAACAATCGGCGTCAACGCGGCAGCAGCTTGCTCTGCAAAAGTCGCGTGATGCCCTGCAACTGGCTGAACAGGAACGGAATCGCGAAGCCGAGTTACAAAGCACGTTGGCGCGGCAGAACGCGTGGTTTGCGGCCTCAGGTACGGACCCGGGGTCTGGGTCGGCGCTGCAAGTGGCCAATGCGGCAGCTTCTGATGCGGAACATGACATGTCGCTGATTGCATCGGGGGCCGCTCTGACAGAGCAAAGCCGTGCCTTGACCGCGACCACCAGTAATGCCGCTTCGGCGCGATCCTTACTGAGTCTGGGAATCACATCCCCGTTGGCACGCAGTGCCGTGATGTCTGTCTGGAAATAGGAGGGGATGCGATGAACGCCTTGCGATGGGCCAGAGACATAACGCCAAAGCGTTCTGTTGAAGAACGGGAAACAGTGGGAAATACGAGAGGGGATGTGGTGGACCTTGATGGTGCGTTTGCCGCGTTGTTGCGTCTTTCAGAGCGTGGTGATGGTCCGCGCCGCGCTGTGGTTGCCGAAGCAACAATCCGTTTGGACGAGGCGGCGGCCACAGTGCGCTCTGTGGTTGCTGCGGCCTATACGCGATGCCCAGCCGATCCTGAGCAAGCCGAGGCTTTAGCGAAGAAAAATTATCGCGTCTTGGCAAAGTCTTGGCCAAAAGCGCGGCGCAAAATTTTGGATGGCTATGCGTGTGCGGTGATGGAGCGGACGCGCCAGACAGAAGATGTGATCGCCGAAACACGGTCACGGGCGGCTCGGGCTCGGCGGCTGTTGGATCGTTTGGTGGCGGCAGCAGCGGACTCTGTCTCAGCAGCGCAGGCGGGACAGAACGATGCTTTGGCGGAGTCTTTGCGTCGTTTGTTGGTGCTGCGGGATGTTGCCTGTCGCCTTGGTGTGTTGCTTCCTGAGACAGCAAAGGCCTTGACTGAAGCGTTCGCTGTCGATCTGGCAACGTCTCAGATTCAGGGAGAAATCCGCCATTTAGTGGCACAAAATCCGCTGCAAGGTCTGGCAAAGGCCTTGGTGTTTCGCCCTGATCTGCCACCGGCTCATGCGGCATCTTTGCAGGCGGTGGCCTTGGATGAGGCCGTACGCGGCTTGCATGAAACCGAACGTGTCCGGTTGGCCGCGCAAGGGGAGGCGATGCTGTCTTGTCGGGCTTCTGGATATGCTGATTTGGTTGCGGGTCTAGAGGCATATGTCGCGGGACGTCCGCTTTCGGTTGAAACCATGCGCGTGCG
>JAFGWD010000134.1 GCA_016937315.1 Rhodospirillaceae bacterium | reverse complement strand
TTCGGTTTTTTAGGGCACTTCATACTGGCCCTGATCATCACACCGATCGGTGACTTCCTGCTACAAATCGTTGCCCGCCCCTCTCGCGAAATCCGTAAGCATTTGGAAAAACTTGATCTAGAATAACGTCCACGGCAACCACCACGCGGGGCCGGAACAGAGGTTACAACACCGGGGGCAGACAGTGAGCATGGCTGAGGAAAGCACCACGGCGGAGGTTCCCGCAACGGCGGGACCAGCAGCTTCGCCGAATTTGGTGATGCGGCTCGGCCATAGCATCCGAAAATCTCTCCGGCGGCATAGCGCGTCCATCATCATTTTCCTGCTCTTGTTCGTGCTGTCCGTCATCCTGTTGGCACCACGTATTTTCATCAACATCCCGGCGGGACACGCCGGCGTTCTGTGGCTGCGTTTTTTCGGAGGCACAGTCACCGACAGCACCTATGGCGAAGGTGTGCACATCATCTTTCCCTGGGATGAGATCTACATCTATGATGCCCGTCTGCAAAACACCGTGCGGACCTATGACACCATTTCATCCAATGGTCTATCGATGCAGGTTGAAATTGCGGTCCGCTATCGCGTCAAAAAAAGCAACTTAGGTCTTCTTCATTCGATGGTTGGCCCCGACTATCCCGAAGTTCTAATCTATCCGGAAATCGGGTCCCACACGCGAGGACTGATCGCCCGCTATACACCGGAACAGCTTTATTCCGACGCCCGTGCCTTCATCCAGGCGGAACTGCTGGAACAGATGGTGCGCGAGCTTGGCTCCTCCCTGGTCAATCAAACTTTTCGTGGCAAGCTGGTGACGGTGGAGGATGTACTGATCCGCTCCGTCCAATTGCCAGATAAGATCACCGAGGCCATCGAACGCAAAGCCGAACAGTATCAGGCCATGCTGGAATACGATTTCCGCCTCGCACGAGAAGAAAAGGAGCGGGACCGCAAGAAGATCGAGGCAGAAGGCATCCGCACCTTCCAAGACATCGTCGCTCGGACCATCACTCCAGAGTACTTGAAGCTACGCGGCATCGAAGCGACCATGTCCCTAGCCACGTCGAACAACAGCAAAATCATCATCATCGGCGGCAAGGATGGCCTGCCCGTGATCCTCAACACCGGAGATATGGAACCCAGCAAAACCACGGAAACCACCGACGCAACACTCCCCATGACCGAGAATCCGGCGCGTAACGCCCGCTCCGACGATGTACCGCCACCCAACGCACTCACACCGGAAAGCAAGAACCGCCGAACCATCAAGACCGCAACGCCACCGCCGGTCATCAACAACCGCCTGATTGGCCCACTGGACGAGTCCATCCGCCCGTCTCCGATGCCGCCCAAAACCCCTGTCGCCGTGCCAGAAACACCAGAAATCGAGCCGCAACCGTGAACATGGCAAGCCAAGCCGTCTGAGGCCGTCACGGTAAAGCAGAGTCGACACACGACAAGACTTCACGATATGTAAGCGTGATGAACACTGACACCGACTTCGAGATTTTCATCGTCACCGCTCCGGGGCTGGAATCCGTGCTTTGCGCGGAGATACAGGCCAAGGGATTCAGAACCCCCACCCCCGGCAAGGGAGGTGTCACAATACGGGGCGGCTGGCCAGAAGTCTGGCGAGCGAACCTGGAAATCCGGGGCGCAAGCCGCGTTCTTGCACGTATCGCCGCCTTCCGGGCACTCCATCTCGCACAACTTGATAAGCGTGCCCACCAAGTGGCCTGGGGTGAAATCCTACGTCCAGACGTGCCGGTCCGTGTTGAGGCCTCTGCCTCGAAGGGATCACGCATTTATCATGGCGGTGCCGTCACACAGCGGATCGAAAACGCAATCCGGGACACGATCGGCGCACCAATTTCCCCCGATGCCACGGTCTGTATCAAAGCACGCGTCGAAAATGATCTGTGCACCATCAGCATCGATACATCGGGAGAAACTCTGCACAAACGCAACCACAAAGAAGCCATCAATAAGGCACCGATGCGGGAAACCTTAGCATCGCTCTTCCTGCGCCAATGCGGGTATGACGGCAGCGAACCGGTTGTTGATCCAATGTGCGGATCGGGTACCTTCATCATTGAAGCCGCAGAAATTGCGGCAGGATTGAAACCGGGTCGGTCACGACACTTTGCCTTCGAGCAATTGGTCTCCTTCGATGAAACCGCTTGGCAGCATCTCCACGCCTCGACCAACAGCACGACACCAGCCGTGCGCTTTTACGGCAGTGACCGTGATGCGGGTGCAATCAGCATGAGCCGCGCCAATGCGGACCGCGCAGGTGTCGCCGCCTGGACCGATTTTCAAGAACGTCCGATCCGTGACCTTGTCGCGCCAAATGGGCCGCCGGGGCTGGTTATCATCAACCCACCTTACGGCAATCGTATTGGTGACAAAAAACACTTGCAGGCGCTTTATCGTTCACTCGGGCAAACGCTCCTCGCACGTTTCAGCGGCTGGAGAGTTGGCGTAATCACCAACGAAGCCGGGCTGGCCAAAGCGACCGGCCTGCCCTTCGCCCCCCCCACGGCTCCGGTCCTGCATGGTGGATTGCGCGTAGCCCTCTACATGACCGGCCCCTTGGTGGGGTGTTCATGATACCCAACGCTTTCACACCTCTGGGCCACTGCAGACAATGCATCAGTCATAATGTTGTCGCTCTGATGGCCCTGAAAATGCCCCTTACTTCCGCGCCACGCCTTTGATTTTTTCGAAGGTGCGCAAGCCGCCCAGGCCGAGCATGCCGAACATCAG
>JAFGWD010000017.1 GCA_016937315.1 Rhodospirillaceae bacterium | reverse complement strand
TTTGGCTGGAGCTATGCCGATGGTCCGGTGGTGTTTGGTGTTGAAACCTCGTTTTATTTGAACTACGCGCTGACGGCCTTGGTGGTTCTTGCCCTGACCTTCATCATGGTGCGACGGTTGGAACGCTCGTGGATCGGGTTGTCCTTGGATGCCGTGCGCCTTGATGAAACCGCGTCGGCTTGTTATGGCATTCCCATTCGCCGCGCCAAGATCCTGGCCTTCGTTGTGGGAAATTTGGTGATTGGTGTCGCTGGGGCGCTGTATGCCAGCATGTTGGGCTACATCGCGCCCACCAGTTTTACCTTTTCCGATAGCTTGATCCTGGTGGCGATTGTCCTTTTGGGTGGCATGGGGAGCCCCTGGGGAACCATCTTGGCCGCCGCAATTGTCGTGATCCTGCCAGAGAAACTTCAGGCCATTCAAGAATATCGGTTCTTGCTGTTTTCGGTGGTGGTGATCGCCATTCTGCTGTTCCGTCCCGAAGGCCTGTTGCCCCGTGCGGTGCGCCGTTATGTGCCGGTGCCCAAGACAGAGGAGCTCAGTTGATGATGCAAACGGAAACCGTTCTGGCCGAGAAAACGGCGGGCTTGCCCCTGACCCCCGAGTGGTTGTTGGATATTGAGGGCTTGGCGAAAAGCTTCGGTGGCGTGCGGGCTCTGAATGATGTGTCGTTTTCCGTCAGGCGGGGTGAAATCCTCGGCCTGATCGGCCCCAACGGGTCGGGGAAGACGACGTCGTTCAACGTCTTGACCGGGCTTTATCGTCCTGATGGCGGGCGCATTACTTTTGATGGTGCGGATATCACCGGCAACACGCCGCAGGCGGTTTATCGTGCTGGGATTGCGCGGACCTTTCAGAGGTCGCGCCTGTGCCTGGATCTGTCGATTTTTGACAATATCATGGTCGGTAATCACGCACGGTTGAACCAAGGCTTGATGTTTAATTTGTTTAACCGCAAAGGCTTCCGCTTGGAAGTCGACGCGGCACTTGAAGAATCCACGGCCCTGGCGGCGTCGTTCAGTCCGAAGCTGGCGGACCAGATGTTTTCGCCGGTTGGTGCGCTTCCGATGATTGAACGCCGCCGCATCGAAATCTGCCGTGCCTTGATCTCTCAGCCCAAGCTGTTGTTGCTGGATGAGCCGTCGGCGGGGATGACGCACGAAGAAACCCACCAGTTGATGGATGATATTCTGGCGGTACGTGAACGTCAGGGTGGATTGTCGATCATCATCATTGAGCATGAAATGGGCGTTATTGAACGCGTTAGCGATGCGTGTGTGGTTCTGAACTATGGCGAGAAAATCGCCGAGGGATCGTATCAGGACGTGGCCAGCGATCGTTTCGTGCAGGAAGCCTATCTCGGTTCCGCGTAAGGGTTTATCAGAATGGATGCCATTGCCGCTTCGTCTCCGGCCATCGAAATTACCGGACTTTTTACCGCTTATGACAAGGCCGACGTTCTGGTTGACGTTTCCCTTGTTGCGCCGGTTGGGCAGATCACCTGTCTTCTGGGGTCGAATGGTGCGGGCAAGACCACGCTCATTCGCTCGATTTTGGGCCTGACACCGCCCCATCGCGGCAGCATCAAGGTCTTTGGCGAGGATGTGACCGGTTTGCCCACCCATCGTGTCATCTCGAAGGGCGTGGCCTGTATTCCCGAAGGTCGCCGCATGTTTCCGAAGCTGACAGTGGAGGAAAACCTGCGGCTTGGCGCGTATCAGGAACCATCCGAAAGCGAAATCCGAGGCCGCCTGGATGAGGTCTATCGGACTTTTCCTCGCCTTGCCGAGCGCCGTGGACAACTGGCGGGGACGATGTCTGGTGGTGAGCAAGCGATGGTGTCGATCGGTCGTGGCCTGATGGGGAAACCGCGTGTGTTGTTGATTGATGAACCGTCTTTGGGGCTTTCTCCACTTTACGTGAAGGAAAATTTTCGCATCATCGAAAACATCCGGGCTCAGGGCTTGACGGTGTTTCTGGTGGAGCAGAACGTGCACCAGACGCTTGCCATTGCGGATGCCGGCTATGTTGTCTCAGGTGGGCGGGTGGTGGCGCAAGGCACCGCCAATGAATTGAGAAACAACGCGGAAGTCCACGCCGCATATTTTGGGTAAATGATGATGAAAACGCGCTTGAACGGGGTCGCACTCACGCGCGACTTGGTGGCTTTTCGCACAATCAATCCCCCCGGAGATGAACGGGCCTGTGCCGCTTATCTGGCAGATATTCTGACCGATGCGGGGTTTTCCTGCGTTCTCGCCCCGCTGGCCGATTCGCGCACCAATTTGATTGCGACGATTGGGGATCCAGACACCGCACCGCTGGCCTTCACTGGGCACATTGATACCGTCCCTTTGGGCGCGGTGGCGTGGTCGGAGGACCCCTTCGCGGGGGAGATCAAGGACGGACGGCTGTATGGGCGCGGCAGTAGTGACATGAAGAGCGGCGTCGCGGCCTTTGTCGCGGCTGCGGTGGCAAAGGCTGCACTTTTGGCGGAAGGGCCGGGGGTGACGATCTTAATCACGGCGGGGGAAGAAACCGGCTGTGACGGTTCGCTGTCTATGGCCGCTTCGGGGCTTTTGAAACCCGCTGCGGCGCTTTTGGTTGGCGAACCGACGGCGAATTTGCCGATGGTGGGCCACAAAGGGGCTTTGTGGCTGAAGGCCGTGACTCACGGCGTGACGGCGCACGGATCCATGCCGGATAAGGGGGATAACGCGGTTTATAAAGTCGCCCGTGCAATTACGCGGTTGTCTGACTTCGACTTTAACGTGGCGCGTCATCCAGTGCTGGGCAAGCCGACGGTGAAAGATGGCACGGTTTCTGGCGGCATGAATATCAACTCGGTTCCGGACCGTGCAGAAATCGCCGTGGATGTGCGGACCATCCCTGGACAGGATCATGCCGACTTGCGCGAGGGTCTGGCCGGTGTCATCGGCGAAAAGGCCGATATTGAGACGCTGTTCGATCTACCTGGTATCTGGACCGATCCGGCGGCGCCGTGGGCAGCACGGGTGATTGCGCTGACCCAGGCGGTGACCGGGGAGGCCTTTACGCCTCAAGGCGCACCGTACTTTACCGATGCTTCGGTATTAACTCCGGCCTTAGGCAATCCGCCGACTCTGATCTTGGGGCCGGGCGAAATCGCCATGGCGCACCAAACTGATGAATACGTCGAAGTTGCCCGTATTGAGCAGGCGGTGGAGATTTATGGCCGCATTCTCGACGATTGGCGGGAGCCACGGTGATGCGGGTTGAACCCTGCGATCTGACGGCGAACGCGTGTCGGGCCGAGATTGTGGCGGGACGGTTGACGGCGGAGGACTTGGCACGGTCTTGTCTGGCGCGGATTGATGCGCGGGAAGCCGAGATCCAGGCCTGGGCGGCATTGGACCCCAACCTGTGGCTTGCTGCGGCACGACGGGCGGATGCGGCGGGGGTTCC
>JAFGWD010000133.1 GCA_016937315.1 Rhodospirillaceae bacterium | reverse complement strand
CGGTGGGAAACGCATGCCCGCCCTTCCGCATCATCGGACACGCCATGACATCTGGATTCGCACAACGACATCTTCTGGGAACGCGAGCCCTCAGCTCCACGGAAATCACCGACCTTCTGAACCGCGCCGATCATTACGTCGCGATCAATCGGTCTCCCGAGAAGAAACTTTCCGTCCTCGCCGGACGGACCGTGATCAATCTGTTCTATGAAAACTCGACGCGCACCCGCACCTCGTTTGAGCTGGCCGCCAAACGACTTGGCGCGGATGTCGTCAACATGCAGACCGGGGCCAGCTCCGTAGCCAAAGGCGAGACCCTGATCGACACCGCCGCAACCTTAAACGCCATGCACCCCGATGTTCTGGTGGTGCGGCATTACGATTCCGGTGCGGTGAGCCTGCTGTCGCAAAAAGTCAACTGCGCGGTGGTCAACGCAGGCGACGGCAAACATGAACACCCGACTCAGGCGCTGTTGGATGCCCTCACCATTCGGCGGCGCAAAGGCAAACTGGCGGGCCTGAAAATTGCGATCTGCGGCGACGTCTTGCACAGCCGCGTGGCGCGTTCCGACATTCATCTTTTGACCACCATGGGGGCCGAGGTTCGCCTCGTCGCACCACGCACACTGTGCATTCCCGGTGCCGAGGCCATGGGGGTTTCGGTATTCCACGATATGCTGGCGGGAATCACTGACTGCGACATCGTGATGATGCTCCGCATCCAAAATGAACGCATGGCTGGCGGCTACATCCCTTCCTCGCGCGAATATTTCCGTTTTTTCGGCCTAGACCGTGAAAAGTTGTCCGCCGCGAAACCCGACGCCTTGGTCATGCACCCCGGCCCAATGAACCGTGGTGTAGAAATCGATTCCGACATCGCCGACGACGTCGAAAAAAGCCTCATCCGCGAGCAAGTGGAAATGGGCGTCGCGGTCCGCATGGCCGTATTGGAAAGCGTGACCCGCAACCTCGCTCTGGAAAATGGCGAACACTGGGGGGCTAAATCATGAAGCCGATGTCGGGAAAAATTGCCTATATCAACGCCCGCCTGCTGGACCCGGCAACCGGATTGGACGCCATTGGCGGCCTGCTGACCGATGGGGAAACCATCGCCGCGATTGGCGAGACCGTTCCCTCTTCTCTACCCGCCGATGCGGACGTTATCGACTGCAAGGGCCTTTGTCTCGCCCCCGGCCTGGTCGATATGCGCGTACAACTGTGTGAACCTGGCGCGGAACACAAAGAAACCATTGTCTCTGCGGGACGTGCCGCAGTGGCTGGTGGCGTGACCTCCATGGTCTGCCTGCCCAACACCGATCCGGTGATCGACAATGACGCCGTGGTGGAATTCGTGGCGCGTCGCGCCCGCCAAGCCGGGCTGACCAAGGTCTACCCCTATGGAGCCGCCACCAAGGGCCTAAAGGGCGAGGAAATCGCCGAAATCGGTCTGCTTTCCAGTTCCGGCGCGGTGGCGTTCACGGATGGAGAACGCGCCATCGCTTCGGCCATGGTCATGAACCGTCTGTTGTCCTATGCCGCAAGCTTTGGACACTTGATTGTACAACACCCCGAGGAACCAACCCTCGCCGGTGGCGACATGAATGCCGGAACCATCGCCGGAAGCCTCGGCCTGTCTGGCATCTCCCCCGCCGCCGAATGGATCATCCTGGAACGGGACTTGCGCCTTGTCGAAGTCACCGGTTCGCGATACCACGCCGCCCATATCTCCACGGCGGAAAGCGTGGCAATCATCCGCCGTGCGAAAGCCAAAGGACTGGCGATCACTTGCGATACGGCTCCACCCTATTTCCTGTTGACCGAGGAAGCGATCGGCGAGTTCCGTACCTTTGCCAAACTGTCCCCGCCTCTGCGTAAGGAAAGTGACCGTGCCGCAATTATCGAAGGCCTTGCCGACGGCACCATCGACTGCATCGCCTCGGATCACTGCCCGCAGGACGCCGACTCCAAACGCAAAACCTTTCATGACGCGGCCTTTGGCGGCATTGGCGTGCAAACCCTGTTATCCACGGCACTGGAACTGACACGGATGAAAGTGCCGCTTTTGGATGCCTTAGCCACGGTCACCGTCAATCCGGCACGCATTCTGAAACTGCCCGCCGGACGCTTAGCCGTCGGCGCAGCGGCAGATTTTGTGGTGTTTGCGAAAGACATCCCGTGGACCGTCACGGCCGAGACCTTGCTGTCGAAGTCCAAAAACTCACCATTTGACGAATCCACGTTAACCGGCAAGGTCATCCGCACCGTGATTGATGGTCGCACCGTTTTCTCCGCAAACGACGAGGCCACGCATGGCTGATATCTCCGCAATCATCCTGTTCGGCGCGGCGGCCGGAGGCTATCTTCTGGGATCAATCCCTTTCGGATTGGTCCTCGCCCGACTCGCTGGACTAGGGGATTTGCGCCAAATCGGTTCCGGCAACATTGGTGCCACCAATGTCTTACGCACGGGGCGAAAGGGATTGGCACTGGCCACCCTTTTGCTGGATTCCGGCAAAGGTGCAATCGCCGCCTTACTTTCTATGGCTTTATGGGATGGTCGAGCCGCCCTGGTCGCAGGTTTGTTCGCGGTCCTCGGGCATAATTTCCCGGTCTGGCTCAACATGAAGGGAGGGAAAGGTGTTGCCACAACTCTCGGTGTCTTACTTGCCACCTCACCGTTAATCGGCGTAGCAGCCTGCCTCATCTGGCTCGCCATGGCGTGGTTTTTTCACTATTCCTCGCTATCCGCCTTGGTCGCGCTGGTCCTTGCGCCTCTGATCGCCCTGATCTTTGGCGCAAACGCACATGCCCTCGTCTATGCGATTCTGGCGGTGCTGGCACTGGTCCGACATCGCAGCAACATTGAACGTCTGTTGGCCGGAACGGAACCCCGTATTGACCTGAAAAAGAAGTTTAAGAAAACATAACACGATGATGAAAAACAAGGGATTAACGGACGAAGAACGGCTGGACTGGATACGCCTATTCCGTTCTGAAAACGTTGGTCCCATCACCTTTCGCCGCTTACTGGCCCGCTTTGGTTCCGCCGAAGCGGCTTTGCTTGCGTTGCCCGATCTTGCCCGCTGCGGCGGGGCAAAGCGCCCCATTGCCATTGCCTCGCCCGCTGCGGCAGCACACGAGCAAGATGCCGTTGTGCGACTGGGCGGACGTATTATCGCCCTCCCTGATGCAGACTATCCTCCCCTGTTGCGTGCGATTTCCGACGCGCCACCCGTTCTCATCGTGCTGGGAAACGTCGCCTTACTGCACACGCGTTGCGTCGCCATCGTCGGCGCACGCAATGCCTCAACCAACGGCAACCGTCTGGCCTTTGGGTTGTCCCGCGACCTTGCCACAAAGGGAATCACCGTG
>JAFGWD010000132.1 GCA_016937315.1 Rhodospirillaceae bacterium | reverse complement strand
GAGTGGTGGCCCTGCCATACGCGCACGCGGACTGGTTGGCGGCCTCATCCGCCGCTTACACCAACACAATCCGGCGCAAAAAGCCAAACGCAACGTGGCCCACCACTATGACCTGCCACCAGAACTCTACGACACCTTTCTGGACGCCGATCACCAGTATTCCTGCGCCTATTTCCCTACCGGGTCAGAAACTCTGGAACAGGCGCAGGCCGCAAAGAAACGCCACATCGCGGCAAAACTGCTGTTGGAACCAGGACAGAGGGTGCTGGATATTGGCTGCGGATGGGGCGGTATGGCGCTTTCCCTCGCCAAGGACTTCGGCGTCGATGTCACCGGCATCACCCTTTCAGAACACCAACTTGCCACCGCTCGCGCCCGTGCTATGGCGGCAGGATTAAGCGACAGAGTGCGCTTCGAACTGATGGACTATCGCAGCGTCCGGGGACGCTTTGACCGCATTGTCTCCATCGGCATGTTCGAACATGTTGGCGTGCGTTATTACCGTGCATTTTTCCGCGCCATACGTGAACGTCTGAGCGAAAACGGCATCGCCTTGCTGCACACGATCGGCCGCAACGAACCACCCGGCGACACCAACCCCTGGATTCGTAAATATATTTTCCCCGGAGGCTATTGCCCGGCATTGTCGGAAATCATGGCCGTGGTTGAACACGAGCGACTGTTTGTTTGCGACGTCGAAATCCTGCGTCTGCACTACGCGCAAACCCTGAAACTTTGGGCTGACCGCTTCCAAGCCCACCGCGCCGAAGTGGCGACGATGCTGGACGAACGATTCTGCCGCATGTGGGAATTCTATCTATCGGGTTCGGAAATGGCGTTCCGCCATGACAACCAAACGGTTTTCCAATTGCAGTTAACGCGATCCAAAACCGCCGTGCCGGATACCCGCGACTACATCTCAGCGTTCGAAGCCACGCACCCCCTGGCCCCACCCGTCTGACCCCACAAAGGCACAAGGGGAGTGCTCGTCAGGCCCTGTTCTCTTTTTAAGCGATGGCCTTGCGCCTACGGCCCTCTGCATCCGCCATTTTCAGCGCCCAAAACACCGTCTTCGGACTGACCTCATGCGGCTCGTTATGGATGCTCTCCCCTTCCGCGCATGCTGCCTCAGCCACCCGCATCACGTCTGCATCAGACACCCCATGCAACCCGATATCCGCCAAGCTGATGGGTAAATTGACGGAAGCACAAAAGCCATAAACCCGGTCAACCATTTCCGGCGTCTGGTCGGTCAGAAACAATGCGGCAAGCACACCGATCGCCACCTTCTCGCCGTGCCAAAACTCATGGGTCTGTGGCAACACCGTCAAGCCATTGTGAATCGCATGGCACGCGCCAAGACCTCCACTTTCAAAGCCCAAGCCCGAAAGCAGCGTATTCGCCTCCACCACCTTCTCCAGGGCCGGAGTCACTGCCCCACATTCCGCCGCCCGCAACGACAACGCACCGTAATCCATCAACGTATCGAAACACAGCCGCGCCAGAGCATACGCGGTCATCGGACCGAGACGCCCCGTCATATTGGCGGCTCGTGCAATGTGACAGCTTTCTGCCTCGAACCATGTGGACAGGGCGTCGCCCATGCCCGCAGACAAAAAGCGGGGCGGCGCTTGGGCGATGATTTCCGTATCAACCAGCACCACATCTGGATTGCGTGGCAAAAGCAGATAGCGATCAAAGACGCCTTCCGGGGTGTAAATCACCGACAACGCACTGCACGGCGCATCGGTGGATGCCAAAGTCGGCACAATCACCACCGGTAAATGGCACACATGGGCCACCGCCTTCGCTGTGTCCAGCACCTTGCCGCCCCCGATGCCGACCACCACGCCCGCACCACTCGCCTCAACGGCGGTTTTCAGACGCGCAATTTCGTCGTCACAGCATTCGCCGGAAAACACCTCCGCGATGATATCAACATCGCCGGTCATGACCTCGGCAACGCGGGGGCTCAACGTCTTTACGACAACGTGACCCAACAACACCAGAGCCCGTGAGCCCAAGCGAGCGGTTTCCCCTCCCAAGGTGGTTATAGCGCCTGCGCCCTGAACGTATCGCCCCGGAAAAATCGCGGTTGTCAGCATGACGATATCCTATATCCAAGAAGATTGCCCTTGTGTGGCAGTATACTTCCCTCGCGGTCACCATGGCAGCAGGCAAATCACGGTGCCGAGAAAACCGGCACCCGAATCTCAGTCCTTGTGGTAGCGCAGAAAGCTAATCGCGGCCTTGCCATAAACCCGACGATCATCTGGGGTAAAACCCTGCGGCCAAACCGGCGTATCGGTATTCGCGGTTTCAACAACAACCACCGCCCCGTCGCCAATCCATCCCGCCGTGGCGGCAGAGGTCAACGCAGCGGCGACAATACCGTCGGCATAGGGCGGATCCAGAAAGATCAGTCCACACGGAATCGGGGCACGTGGCAAATGGGTGGCATCGGTTTTCAAAACCTTAGCCGCGTCTCCAACCTTCAACGCACGCATGTTGTCCGCTAACACCGCCAATGCAGGCGATGACCGCTCGACAAAAGTCACATGCGACGCACCTCGGGACAGCGCCTCCAACCCCAAGGCACCGGTTCCCGCACACATGTCCAGAACCCGTACCCCAGCCAAGGAAAACACGTCAGGAGAATACGTGTGTGCCAAAATATTGAATACAGCTTCCCGTGCACGGTCCGACGTCGGGCGCACATCGGCCCCTTCCGGCACCGCCAACGGCCGCCCACGATAGAGACCCGCAACGATTCTCATGACTTCTTCGCCCCCCGCCCTTTGCCACCCTTCGTTTCATCGGGATCAAAGCGGTGAGGACGCGGCGGGCGCGGCGGACGCACCCCCGGCTTCGTCGCCTCCGGCTTGCCTTTTGGTCCAGCCTTCGGCGGTTCCGGCGGCAGCCCCGCACGTTCACGACGACGACGTTCCCGCCCGGCTTCTGCTCCGCTCGGTAATTTGGTGCGAACCGCATCACCCAAGGTCTCGCGCAAAATTTTCGGCGGAATTTCCGCCGCCGCGCCGGGCGGCAAATCGCCCAACGCAAAGGGACCATAGTGCACGCGGATCAAACGGTTCACGGTCAGACCAATAGCCTCCATCAGCTTACGGACTTCGCGATTTTTACCCTCCGTAAGGACGACTTCAACCCACGCATTGGCACCCGGCTGGCGATCCAATGTCGCCTTCACCGGGCCATAACGCACACCATCCACGGTCAACCCCGTGGTCAGACGGTCCAAATCATCCTGTCGCACCATGCCATGCACCCGCACGCGATACCGTCGCGTCCACGCATTGGACGGCAATTCCAAACGCCGCGCCAACTCACCATCATTGGTCAACAGCAACAGCCCCTCGGAATTCAGATCCAAACGCCCGACAGAGATCACCCGTGGCAAGCCCGCTGGCAAATTGTCGAACACTGTGGCGCGGCCTTCCGGGTCCTTATGGGTGGTCAACTGCCCAACCGGCTTGTGATAACGCCACAAACGAGGTGGGCTGCGATCGGGCAACGGCGTACCATCGACCTTAATCACATCATCCGGCCCAACCAACGTGGCGGGCGTTTCGACACGGCGGCCATTCAACACGACACGCCCTGCGGCAATGCGGGCTTCCGCCTCGCGCCGCGAACACACGCCAGCCCGTGCAATCGCCTTGGCGATACGTTCACCCTTTTCGGAGGTCTCAGAAATTTCGGTCATAGTGCCTCCGCCGCCGCAACGAACGCACGCAGGATTGCGGCATCGGCGGCATCAATATGGTATTCGGGGTGCCACTGCACCCCCAGACAAAACCGTTTGGACGGCAATTCGATGGCTTCAACCACACCATCCGGTGCTGTGCCGGAAACAACTACACCAGGGCCGACCGTTTTAACGGCTTGATGGTGTGCACTGTTGACGGAAAAGGCTGTCATCCCAGCGGCACGCGCCAACAGGGAGCCCGCCAACGCCGCCACCGTATGACCAGGTTCCGTGCGTGGATTGGGTTGCTCGTGCGCCAATGCGCCTGGCACGTCATCAGGAATGTGCTGGATCAAGCTCCCCCCCAAGACGACGTTCAAAAGCTGTTGCCCACCACAAATCCCCAGGATCGGCATGTCGCGTTCCAACGCCCCGGATATCAAAGCGAATTCAAAGGCCGTACGAGCAGACTTCACCGTCACCGTGGCATGGCGGATCGCGACACCAAACAGCGCAGGATCCACATCGAACGCCCCACCAGTCACCACAACACCATCCACGGCATCCAGGTAAACATCCACGACCGCGAGGTGATGGGGCAACAGCAACGGCAGCCCGCCCGCCGTCAAAATAGCGTCGCTATAATTCTGGCGCAGGGCATACCACGGCAACTGGGCATAACCACCCGCGACTTCGCTATCCAGCGTGATCCCGATACGCGGGCGCATGCACATCCTTTTCTCTGCCTCTTGCGAACGGGCTCAAGCGCCCGGGCGAAGCACCCGTTCCGTCACCTCAGCAAGTTCCGGAGCCTCCGCCGCATCCTCATAACGCGGCACGAGACCGCCCGCAACCTTCGCAGACGGCACGGTAGCGCGTTCCGGCATAGCTGCCGCAAAACGCGGGGCCAAGACATGGGGCAAAAGCCCCACAGCAGAATCTCCTGGAACACGATCAAAGACTACCTCCGCCGTTGCAGAGACAACAGCGGCAACGTGTTGTGACAAGGTGGTGGCGTGAACCGGCATATCCAAAACCTCAGCCCACCCCTGCGGCGCGATACTGGGCTCATCCCTGATGTCTTCGGAGGGATTGGCGCGGCCTTTTAAGGCCCCTAACACCGCCCCCTCACGAACACCACGACGCAACGGCGGCACCCGCACCGGTTCAGCCCCGGACAATCCGGCATCAACCCACGGCAAAGCAAAGCCTCCGCCAGGCAGAACCGCGCGAGCCAAAACGGCCCGCAGGTCTTCTTCCGGAGGGACTGTTCGACGCACGGAAACGACTCCAGAACCACTTGGATCCGGTTTGCGCGGTACCGTCAGCGCCGGGATCTCACGTGACGGCAACCGCGTGAACGCTTCTGGAGAAAACGATGCAAAGCGCAGCAGTTCACGCCGAAAGGCCCGCACCAAGCGCCGATGCAAGGTAGAGACCGAAACCGCCACCCGCTCTGGGCGCGGATAAAACAGACCTGGATTGCTGGCCGCCGCGTCAGGAAACACCGAAGCCGCACGAACAGAAGGCCTGGAGTCCACAGCACGCAACAGTTGCACGGCACCCTGCGCCCCGAGAAAATGGGCAATATACAATTCTTCCGGCATCACCGCCCGTCCCATGGCGCGGGTTAAAACCCTACGATTCTCACGGGTGTATTCGGCGGCAAGGTGCGCGGCCAGATCGGGATCGTGGCGAAGATTGAGGATCAAACGCCCCTCATCGGTATCGGGGACCGTCAGTCCGCCTTTGGCCGCACGAACAATCACATCGGCTAAATCCCCCTGCCCATAAACCCGGCCATAGCGTTGGAACAAATCCAACCATGTCTGCCGGGTAAATTGGAACATCCCCGAAGCACTGGACGACGACGCATCGGCCGAGGAATCAAAACCACTTTCGCGATAAGCCTTAGCCAACAGATAGGGAAAGGCCACCCCGGTGGTTTCACTGGCTGTGCGAATGGCCAAAAGCACACGCGCCTCGACCATGGTTCCGGCCACCGCAATTTCACCATCAGGCGTTACAAACGCAACATCAACCGCTGCCCCCGCAAAGCCGAGTGCCGCCACAGGACATCCTGTAACGGAAAGAAAGAAAAGCGCAGCCGTCAGAGACCTGGAGCGTTTTGCCTTTGTCATAAAGAAGAGCATAGAGGTTCTTTGGTTAGTTTTTCCCTAAAATACCAAGATTCTTTCATCGCCTTGACCCCATGACCATTCATAACGCACTGTAGTGGTATGAGCACAGCCAAGGCAACGCTGCCTCCGATGACCGCCACACACTACATGGACCACGCTCTTGCTTTGGCGCAAGCAGCGGCAGGCCTAGGCGAGGTTCCCGTTGGAGCCGTCATCGTCGACGGCACCAACGGCCGCATCATCGCCTCCGCCGCCAACCGCACGGAAACCGACAGCGACCCCACGGCGCACGCCGAGATTCTCGCCCTCCGTGCCGCCGCCGCACGTTTCGGCTCGCCGCGCCTGCCCAACTGCGACATCTACGTCACACTCGAACCCTGCGCGATGTGCGCCGCCGCCATTGCCTTTGCCCGAATCCGCCGCCTCTATTTCGGAGCCTTCGACCCCAAAGGCGGTGCCGTTGACCATGGCCCGCGCCTTTATCAACACCCCACCATCCACCATACGCCAGAGGTTTATGGCGGCCTGCGCGAAACCGCGTGTGCACAATTGCTTAAAGATTTCTTTGCAATACGACGCAGAGATACCCCCCCAGGGTGTGACGATGGTTGATCCGGCACAGGAAAGCCACGATCATGTCTGTTGCACACGACACACCTAACACCGGTCTCATCATGTCTTTGTTGTCCAACCTGCGCCTGTTCCCCTTCACCCTCGCCTGTGGGCTCGTCCTGGCGGGAATGTCTGCGGCGCAAGCCGAGGGAGGGGGCGGCAAATCCAAAACCGCCTTTGGCCCGGGGGAGCACACCTTGCAACTGGCCCCAATGTGGATTCCGGTCACATCTGTGAAACCCAAGAAAACCGGGGCTTCCGCCTATCGCCCGATCACCCTGATCCTCACCTCCCAAGACCACGGCATGATGGCGATGTGCTATAAATTGCCCTATCTGACCGAAGCCTTTTTATTCACCATGAACCACGCTCCCACCCCCCAAAATCACGACGGACGACTGAATTTGGACGGCATCCATACACGCCTGTTGAATGCGGCAACGCAAATCACCGGACCCAACATCATAAAATCCGTGGAAATCATTGACGGCACGCCCCGTCCCACACCGAACAATCAAGACATTCTCGCCCTTTGCCAATGACCAGAAGCCTCCCCCCCGACGCAGATCCGCCCCGTGTCTGGCAACGCATGCTGTCAGGGCGCAGCTTAAACCTTATCGATCCATCGCCTTTGGACATCGACATCCGCGACATTGCCTTGGGCTTATCCCGCAACACCCGGTGGAACGGTCAAACGCATGGTGGACACGGTTGGTCGGTGGCACAACATGCCTTGTTCGTGGTCGATATTCTGCAACGCCTATACCCAGAAAGCCCCAGTTGGGTCTTACTGGCGGCTCTGCTGCATGACGCACCAGAATATGTCACCCACGACCTCATCACACCACTCAAAGCGGTGGTCGGCGACGTCTTCCTGACCATTGAAAACCGACTACAAGAAGCGGTTCACCAAGCTTTTGGTCTGCCCACACGCTTGCCGCACACCACGAAAGCGCAAATCAAACGTGCGGATTTGATCGCCGCCGCAACGGAAGCCGTCCAACTGGCCGGATTCAATGTGGCCGAAACCAAAACCCTCTTAAAAATCACGGCGCCCCCCCTTACCGACGTGACCTTGACGCCAATGCCGTCATCCGATGCCGGGGCCGCTTTTCTGAAACGTTTTGACCTGTTGTACCGCAGTCATCGCCACGCCCTGATGGCTCAGGCCTCAGGGAAAACCGAAACGCAGACATGCGCCGACGGATTCCGGTTCTAATGTTGTCGGTCAACCACTATACTCCGCCGCCATGATGCGGGGAATCACACGCTACGTCCTGAAACAACTGGTCATCGGCATGTTGCTGGTGACGGTTGGCATGTCGATTCTGCTCTGGCTCAGTCAATCCCTGCGCTTCATCGACCTGATCGTCAACAAAGGGCTGTCCGCCGGACTTTTCCTAAAGCTCACGTCGCTTTTGTTGCCGGGCTTTTTGATGGTGGTGCTGCCGATCGCCGTCTTTACCGTGACGTTGTTCGTTTACAACAAACTGAACGCGGATCGTGAACTGGTGGTCATGCGTGCCAGCGGTATGAGCCAATGGGACCTCTCTAAACCTGCCTTAATCCTGGCCGCCGCCATTACCATTCTGTCTTATCT
>JAFGWD010000131.1 GCA_016937315.1 Rhodospirillaceae bacterium | reverse complement strand
GTGCACCGGATTTATTGTGTTGGCCGCAACTATGCGGATCATGCCCGTGAAATGGGAGCCGACCCCGATCGCGAACCCCCCTTCTTTTTTTCCAAACCCGCCGACGCGATTATTCAGGGTCATGCCGTCCCCTATCCACCCAGGACCTCCGATCTGCATCATGAGGTTGAATGGGTTCTGGCCTTGGGCCAAGGCGGACGCGACCTTGACCTCACCGAAGCCGAAACCACGATTTTTGGTTATGCGGTCGGCGTCGACCTAACACGCCGCGATCTTCAGACTGAAGCAAAGGCCAATGGACGCCCCTGGGACATGGCAAAGGGATTCGATGCCTCCGCGCCAATTGGCCGCATCCGCCCACGCAGCGCCGCCAATCTGTCGCCCGAAGCACAGATTCGTCTGTCCGTTGATGGCACGGAAAAACAATCTGGAACCCTTGCCCAGATGATCTGGTCCGCCGCCGAAGTCATCGCGAACCTATCGACATATGTGGAGTTGAAACCCGGCGACCTAATCTTTACGGGAACACCAAGCGGCGTCGGCCCCTTGGCCAAAGGAGCCAAGGTCACCGCAGAAATTGATGGCTTGCCACGCCTGATTTTCACAATGACGGCATAACAGACGATCCATTCTAGCGGCCGGATCCATCACGGCACCAAACGATAGCCCCCGGAATCGGTCACCAAAATCTTTGCGTCGGAAGGATCTTTTTCAATCTTCTGACGCAAACGATACACATGGGTTTCCAAGGTATGGGTGGTAACCGCTGGGTTGTACCCCCAAACCTCGTGCAAAAGCACCTCGCGCGAGACCATGGTGTCCCCCGCCCGGTAAAGATACTTCAGGATCGAGGCTTCTTTCTCCGTCAGGCGAATGATGCGCTCGTCATCTTCAACCAAGTGCTTTGACGCGGGTTGAAAGGTGTAAGGCCCAATCGTAAGAACCGCTTCATCACTGTTTTCAAAAACCCGAACCAAGGCCCGCAACCGCGCCAGCAACACGCCCATACGGAACGGTTTGGCCAAAACATCAAAAACCCCATTCATAACCCCGTGGCCATTGGGTTCCTCGGCACCGAGGATCAGCAGCGGCCACATTACGCCGCTCGTCCGCAACTCTCGCCCCAAGGCAAAGCCGCCACCACCCGAGATCCCAGCGGAAACAATCACCGCATCAAAACGCTTTGCCTGTGCGATGGCCACACCCTCAGCGAGAAGCGCGGCGGTTTCAACCAAAGCAAAATCATCCTGCGCCAGAATCTGCTCGCTTAAAGACCGGCATAAAACCGCATCGTCTTCGATAATCAGAACTCGACGGCCCGCCATTCGTTTCTCCGGTGCTTTACATTTCCGTCCAGAGGTAACATATGTTCCAGCGAAGTTCAGATATAATGACTCGGCGAAAGTCGGACCAGGGCTCTTCACCCCTCCGGGTTTTGTCTACAGTCAGCCCTCGGTTTTTTTGATAGTAGCGATAATGTCCCGTCCTGTGCTGTCCCGTTTCCCCGGTTTGTTCTCTCCCTCCACCGAAGGCGCTGCGTCCTGGCGGCCGGAGGACGATGCCTTGCTGTCCGTCAATCGTGTAGTCGATGACGTCCGACGCGGTGCCATTGCGGGGCTACGGCAGAAACCCTCTGGAAAAGCCGTGGCGGTTTTAGCCCTGGAAGCAGCAGGCCGAGACCCTTTGCTTGCGTTTGCCAAAACCGTTGGGGGAACACCGCGCTTGGCCATGACGGGCCGCCGCGCCGTCGTGCTTGGCTTGTGGCCCCATGATGATGCCGAGCCGCCAAAGGTGATTGCCATTGAGGGCGATATCACCGCAATCACCGATCTGTGTATGCGTGCTATCGACCCCATCACCGCCGGACAAACGCCACCACCAGCACAGATTACCGTGCATGCCGTTGATCCCGAGGGCCTGACCGCTGCCGCCGTTCACCTTATGAAACGCGCCCGCCTGATGCCTGCGGCTGCGATCATCGACGTTGATCCAGAAGATGCCGCTACCCTTTCCCTTTTATGGGCGGATGCCAGCGACGTTTTGCACCACGAACACTTGCTTGCATTAAGCCTGCAACCCGTCAGCCGCGCTCATGTCCCCTTGGCCGATGCCTTGGAAACCACCGTCATCGCCTTTCGTCCCTCCGACGGAGGGATTGAACATCTTGCCCTGGTGATCGGCAAACCAGAAGCCGGGGCTCCGGTTTTGGCCCGCTTGCATTCAGAATGCTTCACGGGCGATCTCTTGGGGTCGTTGCGTTGTGACTGTGGCGACCAATTGCGCGGCGCAATCAAGGAAATCGGCGAACAAGGTGCCGGAGTCCTGCTTTACATGGCACAAGAAGGCCGTGGTATTGGCTTGGTCAACAAGCTGCGGGCCTACGCACTCCAAGATGCTGGCTTCGACACCATGGAGGCCAATGAGCAGCTCGGCTTCGACGATGACGAACGCATTTACCTGCCCGCTGCCGCCATGCTGCGGCAATTGGGATTTGACAAGATTCGCCTGATGACCAACAACCCGAACAAAGTCGAGGCTCTGTCCCGTCACGGTGTCGATGTCGTGGAGCGCGTGCCGCACGTCTTTCCCTCCAACGACCACAATCGCTCCTACCTGGAAGCCAAACGCACCAAGGGCGGTCACCTTTTCTGAGTGCTCGGCAATTCTTTCCCCCTTTTCTCGGTCCGCCCGCGCCGACAGATCCTTAAATATCTATAATATTCAAGATACTATCTGTTTGGCCCCGACTTTGCTTCGGTAAAGGCGGAGGCATAGGCATGACCATCGACGCCACACAAACGCAAGGGCTGACACGCGCTTTGACTCAGGACACCCTGGAGTCGGGCCCGCAGGGTAAGATTGCCCTGAAAATTCAGGAAGACGATAAAAGCGCTAGGAGCGCCTCCGGCGATGACTCGTCTTTTTCTCTGTTTGGCGACGATGGATTGAGCTTTTGGGATGTGTTGGATGTCATTAATCCCTTGCAGCATATCCCCGTGGTCAACAGCATCTATCGCGAACTCACTGGCGATGAAATCAAGCCCGCGATGAAATTGATCGGGGGAACGTTGTTCGGCGGTGTTATCGGCCTAAGCACCGCCGCTGTTGACGTTGCCGTCGAGGGCCTTTCCGGCAAGGATCTGGGCGAACACGCCATGGCGATGATCGAAGGCCAACCGGATGGAAGGGAAAACAGCAGCCAATTTGCCGCCAATGGTACCTCGGAAGACGGATGGCGCGACGACGAAATCTCCACCGCTCAAGCCGTCGCCCAAACGCCCCAAGACCTGAGCCTGTCCGCCGCCACCTTAATGCCTCTTGCCTCTGGAGAGGCCAGTGCCAGCGCCTCTGCCGCCGCACAAGCGGCACAGACCACGCCAGGCAGCAGCACCACGGACAACACCGCCGAGGCCGACGACAGTATTCTGCCGCCCTGGTCCCCGGTCCTTCCTTCTACGATCACACAGACAGCCCAAACCGCTGACGCTTCGCTTGGAAAATCTTTTCCCGCACCAAAACGGCGCAACGCCTATGCCGATTCTCCACGGTCAATACACGAGATTCGCGCTGAGACCAAAACATCTGCCGCCGTCATCTCGCGGGGCAACACCGCCATTCCGCCCGGATTGTCGGAGAATGCCATGCGAGCCGCTGGCCTAACCCCAGACCTGGTGCAAGCGGTTTTACAAGACCATGGCGGAGGTGAAGCCCAGCCCAACACCCCATCCAACGTTGCAAAACAATCTGCGGCCATTGGCACCACCAACACCCCCGCTGGAACCGAAAACATGTGGTTCTACAGCGCCATGAACCAAGCCCTGGACAAATATAGCGCCGCCAAGAGCCTCGGCACCG
The DNA here is from genome assembly GCA_016937315.1 of Rhodospirillaceae bacterium. GTDB lineage: Bacteria > Pseudomonadota > Alphaproteobacteria > Rhodospirillales > Rhodospirillaceae > Oleispirillum. The sequence continues at coordinate 9,573 of JAFGWD010000131.1, read as the reverse complement.
TTTCCGAGCCCACGGCCATCGGGGATGGTGTCCCGCAATAACCATCCTTAGGCCCATGCCTAAACGTGATCCGCCCCTTACCGTGCGCCAAAAATCGCCGAGCCAACCCGCACCATCGTCGCACCCAGGGCAACCGCCACAGGGTAATCATCACTCATCCCCATGCTTAACCCCGTGATGCCATGGCGTTCTGCGATTTTACGCAACAACGCAAAGTGGGGAGACGGCTCCTGATCGACGGGAGGAATACACATCAATCCCGCAATTGGTAATCTCCATTCTTCGGCACAGCGCCCCAGAAAAGCATCAGCCTCGGTGGGCAAAACCCCGGCTTTTTGTGGTTCACATCCGGTATTGATCTGCACAAAGAGACGCGGCAAAGCAACGCCCTCATCCCGCAGGCGCACAAAGGTTTCGGCAAGCTTTGGCCGATCCAGTGTTTGGATGACATCGAACAAAGCCATTGCCTCTCGGGCCTTATTGCTTTGCAGCGGGCCAATCAAGTGCAATTCAAGGCCAGGATAGCGGGCACGTAAGTCCGGCCATTTGGCTTCCGCTTCCTGCACGCGGTTTTCACCAAAACATCGATGTCCGGTTTCCAATGCGTCAACGATAACCTCCACCGGATGGGTTTTGGACACCACAACCAACCGCACAGAGGCCGGATCTCGCCCAGCCTCAACGGCAGCATCACCGATTCGCAGCTTCACGGCGTTCATGTTTTCCGCGATAGTCATGGACACGATTCTTCTCCTCGGACCTTATGCGTTGCGCACCATATCAACCGTCGCTGCCCAGCTCAATGCTCGAAACCAGGCCCAAACACAGGCACGACCCCTGCCTTGTTTGTTGGCGATGAGCGACCCTGTTCGGCTGCCCGATCCGGCGTCGCGGCTGTCGAGACTTCCGCACGGTTACGCCTTGATCCGTCGCAGCAGCACCCTGTCCCAAGGCCGCCGCTTACGCACAGCCTGCCGCGATGCACGGGTTCTGTTTTTCTGGGCCGGGACCGCAAGAGAGGCTTTGCGCTTACACGCCGACGGCCTGCACCTGAAAGACAACGCCGCAACCCGTGGGCGTCAAGCCCGAATATGGCGGTACCGCCGTCCCCGCGCTCTTTTGATTGCCGCTGCCCACAGCCCGCGTGCGATTCGGGCCTGCGCGGTGGCCGGCGTTGACGCAGTTCTGGTCTCGCCGGTTTTTTCGACCAACAGTCATCCCGGAGCTCCCTTTATTGGCATCACGCGCTTTCGTTTGTGGGCTCGCGAGGCATCGGTCGCAGTCTATGCCCTGGGTGGACTCTCCCCGACCACAGCACATCGCTTGATATCGACCCGGTGTGTGGGCCTTGCTGGCATTGATTGGGTTTTAGACATTTCCACCCCATGAAAAAGGGCGGCTTAAAAGCCACCCTTTTCCGTTCAAAACCAACGTGCTGGTTTTAGAAGTCCAGGTGAATACCGACAACGCCACCGACCGGGCTGTTGCTGTCGCTCTTGGTGCTGCCTTCGTCGTCATAGTCGGCAACCGCCAACTGGGCGAAGAGATCAACACCAGCGCCCAAAGCGTATTTGCCGCCCAAAGCCAACATGCTCACCGAATCCGTACCGGGATTGGCGTTGGAGCCTTCGGTTTCCGCCGAACGATAGGTCACGGACACCGCATACGGCCCTTCCTCGTACATCAAGCCTGCATCCCAAGCCCAGCCGGTCATGTTGTCCGCGCTTTCCATATCAAACGGCTGCAACACACGACGCACCGAACCGCCCAGAGTAAAACCCTGATAGGTCAGGTTCAAACCACCGGAGAAATCCTGGGTTTCGCTTTTCAAGCCCGCAACGCTCGTCGGACCATTGTAAATATCGGCCACGGTGTAACCCGCCGTCGCCAACAAACCAACCGGGCCAACCTCGCCCTCATAGGTCAAGCTGAGCGCCCAGGCGTCTTCGATGGAGCCCGTCGCGGTCATTTTCGCAATGGTTTCGGTGTTGGTCGCAGCATCGTCACCATCGGCAGCGTTAGACGGGGAATACGACACACCCGCCTGCACACCATAGAATTTCGGGGTCATGTACATGACCTTGTTGGCATCGCCATCAAAACCCGGATCGGTGATGATGTCGGTGACAGCATCCGGTTTCAACAAGTAGCTGGTGTTGGTGTCATCGGCTTCCATGTACGACGCATTCGGGGCCACAGCGCGCATCAGGTAAACCGCGTTGTCGGTCGAACCCAAAATCATCTTGCCGTACTTACCAGAGACGTACATGTAGCTTTCGTCAATGGTGTCTTGATCATTGTTATCCGAACCAGCCTCAAGCTCAACCACGGCACCAATCACCATGCCGTTGTCCAGCGTGGTTTCGCCGGTGAAATAGATCTCCGACTCACCCTGCACGTCGAAATTGTTGACACGCGTGGCCTTGGTGAAGTCATCGTCCTGGGACGCACCAACCACATAGTATTCCATGAAACCACCAAGCGTCAGCTTGATGGGGTCCGACGCCTGAGCGACCGAAGCAACGGCCGTCATTGCCAGCAAGGCGGTCGTTCCAAACAGAATCTTTTTCATTTGTATTCCCTCTTGATTGTCACCAAATCCCACGGCTTAGGGGGGGTCAGGCACGTCCTACTTGAGAATAAAAATCATATAGATCTCTTGTTCGCAACGTTGGTGGGCAATTTCCGGCTTTTCTGTGACAAAGTGTGCCTAAATTATCACGCTCTTTATGCGCAGGCCTTAATATGCACAAAAAGGTGGCTGGCCTGTGCGCCATCAATTTCCTGGTGGAACGGTAGGCAAAAGACATGAAGATAGGGCATAAATCGATTCCTATTTTCAGCAAAAAAGAACGGGGCGGCCCAAAGGGCCGCCCCGCAAATCATCCAATCAAGCTTGGATTAGAAGTTCAGCTTCAGACCGACAACGCCACCGAAGGCCCCGTCGTTGCTCTTCTGACGAGCCGCTGCGGAATTGGTAGCATCTTCGTCCTGGGCATCCAAGTACGCCAACTGACCGAACAGATCGACGCCAGCGCCGAGCTTGTAGTTGGCACCGACTTTCCACAGGTCAACGGTGTCATTGTCATTGGTGGTGACCGCATTGCCACGAGCGCTAACCACGTCGGAACGGGTGTAGCTCAAAGACACCGCATACGGGCCTTCGGCATACTGCAAGCCAGCATCCCAAGCCACGCCGTCTCTGGAAGCCAAAGAGGTGTTGACGTTCGAGACCAAACGACGGGCCGAACCACCGAGGGTGAAGCCCATGTAGGACAAGGACAACCCGCCGCCGAAATCCTGGATTTCGCCGTCTTGGCCCGGCAGCGTCGTACGAGCCGTCGTGCCATTGTCATCGGAGATCGCATAACCAGCCTGCGCCTTCACACCAACGCCAGAGAAGGTATTGCTGTAAGCCAACGACACGCCCCAGGTATCATCAATGCTGATCGCCTTGGCGATGGTTTCGGAGGTGGCGGAAGCGTCATCACCAGCCGTGGTGTTCGACGGGGTGTAGGACACGCCAGCCTGGAAGCCATAATACTTCGGCGTGAAGTAAGACAGCTTGTTGGCATCGCCGGTGGTCTCGCCGCCCATGATCGGTTCCAAATAAGCAACCGGCACCAGCAGGTACTTGTTGGTATCGGATTCGGCAATGCCGATGCCCATCTGGGAGGCTTCCGGCGCACCAACGTGCGACAGGTAGGTCACGTCGTTTTCGGAACCAACGATCAACTTACCGTACTTGCCGGACAACCACATGTAGCTTTCGTCGACGGTGTCGGTGCCGTTGTTGTTCGAACCGGCTTCCAGCTCAACCTGCACGCCAATGGTCATGCCGTTGTCAAGGGTGGTCTTGCCCTTGAAATGGATTTCGGACTCGCCCTGGACGTCAAAGTTGTTGACGCGATTGCCATCGCGATAGTCACCGTCCTGGCTGGCGCCGGCAACCCAATATTCCATGTAGCCACCGAGGCTCAACTTGATCGGGTCGGACGCCTGAGCGGTGGAAACGAAAGCACCAGCAGCGAGCAGCGCGGTGGTGCCGATAAGAAACTTCTTCATGTCTATCCCTCGTTCGAAAGGACTGAATCTCGGTCCCGACCCCACTCGGCGGAACCATGCTTGGATACTAAGAAGTCATGATCCCCCCGTTCCGTCAACGCATCCGGCCCGGTTCGGCGTGTTTCCACGATCAGGTGTGACTTTGATGCCACACTTAGGAATGGGGGTTACGCCTTTAATCCGTGCATCCAACGCCCGGCGAAGAAATCGCCGTGGGGGCATTAGGACGTAAACTCATAAATCCCGCCAAAAACAACCCGAAACCATCTGAACCTCTGGCGTTTTTTCCTTAACCCATGGGGATCGCATTTTCCTGCTGGACGATCCGCCCGCGTCGGGACAAACTGTCGCGGCATTCGCGGTGTTTTCCGCGCCCTTCGGCAACCCTGGCGATGAATGTGGTCATGACCTTTTCAAGATTAACGATCCGGTTCCGTTTACTGGCGATGTGTCTCGTCCTCGGAAGCGTGGGTTTTTTAAGCGCATGCGGCAATGCAAACCCAGAATATGCTTATCCCGAAAAAATCGGCAATACGATTTACCAACCCGGCGACAAGCGTCCCGACAGCGTGTTTGGCAAAGAGGGTTTGGACATCTTCGGGCAAGCCACAAAAAACGCCGATCAAGGTGGTGGGGGGGGCCTGGGCATCAACAGTTTCTTGTGGCGGGCGTCTCTCGATACCATCAGCTTTATGCCAATAGCCTCCGCAGATCCCTTCGGCGGGGTGATTATCACCGACTGGTATGCCCCGGCAGAAACCCCGAACGAGCGGTTTAAGTTGAATGTCTTCATCATGGGCCGCGCCTTACGCGCCGATGGACTCAAAATCGCCGCCTTCCGCCAGGTTAAGGATGAAACCGGAAGCTGGGTTGACCATGCGGTCGAAGCAAACGTCGTCACCGACCTGGAAAACACCGTGCTGACCCGCGCCCGGAAAATGCGTATTGCGTCACAGGCTGGTGCCCAGAACTAAGGGGCTTTGTTCCGCCTTGCGGCTTATCCAATTCGTCGCCGGTCCCAGGCCTTTTCGCCTCAAGGGGCCGGCGTCCATTTATGAAGAAAAGAAAGGCTGGTATTGCGATCATGACGCGGATGGACGAACGCTATAATTTCCGCGAATCGGAACGGAAGTGGCAGACATATTGGGCGAAAGAAAACGCCTTTGTCGCTGAGTCAAACCCCGATAAGCCGAAGTGCTATGTGCTGGAAATGTTTCCCTATCCCTCGGGACGCATCCACATGGGACATGTCCGCAACTATACCCTGGGCGATGTCATTGCGCGTTTTCGCCGCGCACAAGGCTTTAACGTCTTGCACCCCATGGGATGGGACGCCTTCGGCCTGCCCGCTGAAAATGCTGCGATTCAAAATGGCGTCCATCCTGCGAAATGGACACGGGAAAACATTCAAACGATGAAGGCCCAATTCGACCCCTTGGGTCTGTCCATCGATTGGAGCCGTGAAATCGCCACGTGCGAGCCAGACTACTATCGCCACGAACAAAAAATGTTCCTGGATTTTCTGAAAGCCGGTCTCGCCTATCGCAAAACCAGCATGGTCAACTGGGACCCGGTGGAACACACCGTGCTCGCCAATGAACAGGTTATCGACGGCAAGGGCTGGCGCTCCGGTGCGCCCGTAGAGCGCCGCGAACTGGCACAGTGGTTTTTGAAAATCACCGCATATGCCGACGATCTGTTGGCCGCCTTGGATACCCTGACGGACTGGCCGGATCGTGTCCGCATCATGCAGCACAACTGGATCGGTCGGTCCGAAGGGGCTCGGGTCAGCTTTGATCTGGTTGGTCGGGACGATAAGCTGGAGGTTTTCACCACCCGTCCGGACACGTTGTTCGGTGCCGCTTTCTGTGCCATTTCTATGAACCACCCCCTGGCCAAGGAACTGGCGGAAAACGATCCGGCTTTGCGTGATTTCATTACCTCCTGCAATGCCGTGGGAACCAGCGAAGCCGCCATCGAAACCGCCGAAAAAATGGGCTATCTGACCCCATTCAAAGCACATCATCCCTTTGATTCGGCTTGGGAATTGCCAGTCTACATTGCGAACTTTGTGCTGATGGAATACGGCACCGGGGCAATTTTTGGGTGCCCGGCGCACGATCAACGCGACATGGACTTTGCCCGCAAATATGGTTTGCCTGTCACCGCCGTCGTCGCCCCAAAAGACAGCGATGTCTCAGCGTTCGCAACCGCTCTGGCCGCAGGGACGGAAGCCTTTACCGGCGACGGTGTAGCCATTCACTCGGACTTCATGAACGGTCTTGCGGTTACCGAGGCCAAACGCGCTGCCATTGCTCGCCTAGAAGCCGAACATCGCGGCACCGGCACCGTACAATTCCGCCTGCGCGACTGGGGGGTCTCGCGTCAACGGTATTGGGGCTGCCCGATCCCGATTATCCATTGTCCGCATTGCGGCGCGGTTCCCGTGCCAGATGATCAACTTCCGGTCACGCTGCCCGAGGATGTTGGATTCGACCTTCCGGGCAATCCGCTAGAACGCCACCCAACCTGGAAGCATGTGGCCTGCCCCCAATGCGGGAAGCCGGCTGTGCGGGAAACCGATACCTTCGACACGTTTTTTGAATCATCTTGGTATTTTGCTCGGTTCTGCGATCCCAAGAACACGGCCACGGCCTTTGACCGCGCCGCCGTCGACTATTGGCTACCGGTGGATCAATATATCGGTGGGATCGAACACGCGGTTTTGCACCTTTTGTATTCCCGCTTTTTCACCCGTGCGATGGAAACCTGCGGTTATTTGAGTGTTAAAGAACCCTTTAAGGGCTTGTTCACGCAAGGCATGGTCTGCCACGAAACGTATCGTGCCCAATCCGGTGCATGGCTGTACCCGGCCGAAGTCGAAAAACGTACCGATGGCGCGATTGAAATTGCCAACGCACAACCGGTGACCTTGGGACGCTCTGAAAAGATGAGCAAATCCAAGAAAAACACCGTCGATCCAGGCCATATTATCGAAACATATGGTGCCGATGCCGCCCGCCTGTTCATGCTTTCTGACAGCCCGCCAGATCGTGATTTGGAATGGACGGACTCCGGTATTGATGGTGCTTGGCGCTATATCCAACGCTTGTGGCGCTTGGCCGCGCAGCCGGCTGTCCCGTTTGCAGACGGGGGAGAGGCAACGGAGGGCGCGTTCGAAGGCTCAGCCAAGGACACCATGACTCTGGCTCACCGCACCATCTCTGCTGTTACCGACGACCTGGCGAAACTACGCTTTAATACCGCCGTGGCAAAGCTACGTGAGTTGTCAAACCAGCTTGCCGTCACCAAATCTCAGGATAAAGGCGCTGCAGCAGGCTATCGTTTCGGTTTAGAAACGCTTGTTCGGCTGATTGCCCCGATGACCCCGCATATTGCGGAAGAAATCTGGATGGCTTTGGGCCACACCACGCCTTTGGTCGCATCCTCTTGGCCTGAGGCTGATCCTGCCTGGTTGGTGGTTGATACCGTAACGCTGGCGGTACAAGTCAATGGTAAGCTTCGCGGAACGCTTGAGGCTGCGGTCGGAGCCGAGGCTAAAGCCCTAGAGGCCATGGCTCTGGCCTTGCCCGCCGTGCAAAGTGCCTTAGGCGAACGCACGCCGAAGAAAATCATCGTGGTCCCCAACAAAATCGTCAATATCGTCGGATAAAGACCGAAGAAGGAACGCACGGATGAGGACCACATTGCGCCGATTTTTCCATTCCCCCCGCACCCTCCTTTTGGTGTTGGGGGCATCGGCCCTGATTCCCCTTTCCGGGTGCGGATTTCGTCCCCTTGACGCTCATGATGAAACCCATTCCACGTTGCCAGAATTGGCGCGAATCAACATCAATCACATCCCAGATCGGACTGGGCAGATTATACGGACCGAATTGTCCCATTTGTTGAATCCAACAGGATTGAATCTTCCTGCCGCCTATACTCTGTCCACGAAATACACCACGTCATCGGTTTCACGAGGCACTCGTCTGGATGATTCCGCCGTTCGCATCGACGTGACCATTGATACCTTCTTTACCTTAACGCGCATTCCAAAAGAGGGGATCCCCGCACAAGCCCTCCTTGAAGGCCAGTGCACAACCGTGGCGCGTAAGAACAACACGGAAAACCTCTACTCTGCTTATGTCTCAGAGGAAGAAGCCTTGAGCCGCGCAGCAAAACTGGCGGCAGAAGATATTGCACGTCAACTCTCTGTTTATTTCAAATATCAAGATCGTTACCCCGCTATAAAGACTCCCGTCACCAAAGATCCTGAGCAAAAGCATCAACGCCCAACGAGGCCTTGATATGACAAAGCTGTCAGGCAGCGCCGCAGATTCCTTTGTCCGCCGACCTGATCCAGGGGTCCGTGCGGTCCTCCTTCATGGCCCTGATGAAGGCCAGGTTCGTGAACGGATGAGTCTTCTGACCCGAACCCTTTGCCCAGACCCAAATGACCCCTTTCGTGTTGCGGATATTCCACCAGCCGCCTTAAAAGACGATCCTGCGCGATTGTTTGATGAATGTGCGGCACTGGCTTTTGGTGGAGGACAACGGGTTGTGCGGATTTCAGGCCTTTCCGACGCCCTTGCTGGTCCTGTTTTGTCTTTTCTTTCCACTCCGGTTGGAGATGCTCTTTTGATCGTCTCGGCTGGAGTGCTCACACCACGCTCTAAACTTCGTTCCGGGTTCGAAACATCAAAGATTGGCGCTTCCATTGCTTGCTATCCACCAGAAGGTGGGCAGCTTATCTCCGTATTACGTTCTGCCTGTGCGGATGAGGGGCTACGGATAGAACCTCAGGCCTTGGATTACCTCGCCTCGTTGCTGGCCAATGATACCGCTTGCCTCCATGCCGAGATTGAAAAACTTCGGCTTTATCTTGGCGATGAGCCGCGTGCCTTAACCATTGAAAACATCCAGGCCTGTTGCGGAGATCAATCGGAACACTCGATATTCGAATTGGCCTTTGCTGTTGCTGACGGCTCACAAAAAACCGTTCAGGGAATCAGCGATCGCCTTTTGGCTTCAGGGGATTCCCCCATCACCATCCTCCGAGGTATTGCACGCCACTTTGACCGCTTGCTGCAAGCTCGTGGTGCCACAGACGCAGGCCAATCCTTGGATCAAGCGATGAAGACCCTGCGCCCTGCGGTTTTTTTCAAGGATGTTGCCGCATTTCGCCGGCAACTGAGTCATTGGACCGGTCCGGCTCTCTTGGCCGCCATCAATCGCTTGGTCGATGTTGAACGCCAGTGCAAAACCACCGGCATACCCGCTGCTCTTGTTGCGCAACGTGGGTTGATGGAAATCGCCTCTTTAGCCAAACGAATCCAGGTGTCTCGAAACTGAGACAAGCGATGAAGACAAAAAAAGCCCGGAGATAGACCCTGGGCTATTTTAATGAACTTAGATGTAAACTCATAAAACACTTGGTGATTGACGGGTCATTCAAGGGTTCCGCGTGTGGATGATCGTCGGATCTCCGACATTCTTTGGCGGTTC
>JAFGWD010000130.1 GCA_016937315.1 Rhodospirillaceae bacterium | reverse complement strand
GTCCGGCAGCCACGTGTGCAAACCAATCTGCGCCGATTTTCCCATAGCCCCAACGAACAGCAGCAAGCACAGAGTGGTCAGAAGCGGCAACTCCAGACCAAAGATATGAAGGCTCTGATCCGCCATGCTGGGCGCGGCGGCAAAGATCGTGTCCAAATGGACAGAATCGAAAGACAGGTAAATTCCGGCAATCCCCAGCAGAAAACCGAAATCACCGACCCGGTTGACCACAAAGGCCTTAATCGCCGCTGCATTGGCCGAGGGACGATCACTCCAAAAGCCAATCAGCAGATAAGAAGAAAGCCCAACCCCTTCCCAACCGAAAAACATCTGCACCAAGTTGTCTGCCGTCACCAACATCAACATGAAGAAAGTAAACAATGACAGATACGCCATGAAACGCGGGACGGACGGATCATGATCCATGTAGCCGATAGAGTAGACATGCACGACGGCAGAAATCGCGGTCACGGTAAACAGCATCACCGCCGTCAAAGTATCAACCTTTAAGGCCCACCCGGCGTTGAAGGTTCCGACATGGATCCAGTCCAGCAAAACCACCGTAAACGGGCCAGATCCAAAGCCAACCTTGTAAAGCAACGGAATGCTCAGAACGGCGGAAACAATCAGCAAGAGGCTGGTCACCACCTGCGAACCCCGACGCCCGATAAAGCGCCCGAACAACCCGGCGAGAAGAGCCCCGAGCAGAGGAAGAAAGACAATCGCAACGGTCATGATCTGTCCTCAGCCTTTCATCGCATTGATGTCTTCGACTTCGATGGACCCGCGATTACGGAAGAAGGCCACCAAGATCGCCAGACCAATGGCGGCTTCTGCAGCCGCGACAGTGAGCACGAACATCACAAAAATCTGCCCCACCAAATCGTGTAAATATGCCGAAAACGCCACGAAATTGATGTTCACTGCCAACAGCATCAGTTCGATCGACATCAGGATAATGATGACGTTCTTACGGTTCAGGAAAATCCCAAACACCCCCAGCGTGAACAAAATGGCGGCAACCGTCAGGTAATGCGTCAGTCCGATGGTCATGGCTTCAGACCCCCTTCCCGGTCGCGACTTTTTTGATTTCGATGCAGTCGGAAATCGGCCGCGTCGCCTGCTCGTGCGGGTTCTGACGTTTCACTCCAACGCGTGCACGCATGGTCAACATGATCGAACCGATCATACCAATCAGCAGCACAATACCCGCCATTTGGAACAAATAGATGTAGTCCGTATAAAGCACCGATCCGATGGCTTCGGTATTCGACATTTCCGTCAACGGCGGCTCTGCTGCGGCACGCACAGCATCCAAATCCGGGGCCATCATCCACGTCGCAAACACCAGGGACATCTCGGCGAACAAAACCAAGGCAACGGCTGCGCCCATCGGTAAAATCTTCAAGAACCCTTCGCGCATCGTCACCGCGTGGATATCCAGCATCATCACCACGAACAAGAACAGCACCGCGACGGCACCGACGTAAACGATGACCATGATCATCGCCACGAACTCCGCCCCCAGCAAAATGAACAGGCCCGCAACGTTAAAAAACGTCAGAATCAGGAACAGCACCGAGTGCACTGGGTTCCTGGCTGTCACCACCATCGCGCCGGATGCGATGGCAAGTGCCGCAAACAGATAAAAAACGAAGGCGGTCATCGCCGGGCCTCCCTGGACATGGTGGGACGAAGCACGCGGCCCCCAAATGTAGCTGCGTTGGTCAATTCGCTTCTCATCCCCCAAAAGAACATCATTTCACCAGATAGTTAGTGCTCTTATCTAAGATTCAGAATTAACGATAAGGCGTTTCAGCTTCCTGCCGCATCGCCAGTTCGCTTTCCCACCGTTCCCCATTATCCAGCAGCTTTTGCTTGGAATAGATCAACTCGGCGCGACGCTCTGTGGAGAATTCGAAATTCGGGCCTTCAACAATGGCGTCCACCGGACACGCTTCCTGACAAAACCCACAATAAATGCACTTGGACATATCAATGTCATAGCGGGTTGTCCGACGGCTGCCATCCTCGCGTGGTTCGGCCTCAATGGTAATCGCCTGAGCCGGACAAATAGCTTCACACAACTTGCAGGCAATGCATCGTTCCTCGCCATTGGGATACCGTCTCAGCGCGTGTTCACCGCGAAAGCGCGTGCTCAAAGGCCCCTTTTCATAAGGGTAATTGATCGTCACCTTGGGCTTGAACATGTACTTCAAGGTCAAGGCAAAGCCGGACACCAGTTCCGTCAGCAGGAACGAACGCAGCGTGCGGTCGATGATCGACATGAATTTCGCTCCTCACTCTTAATTCGGCAGCCAGCCACACAGGTACATCGTCACCGACGTCAACACCACCCAAGCCAAAGACAGCGGCAGAAAAACCTTCCACCCCAAACGCATCAACTGGTCATAGCGATATCGCGGCAACGTCGCACGTGCCCATAAGTAAAAGAACAGAACCGCTGAAACTTTGAGAGCAAACCAAATCACCCCAGGAACCCAGGTAAACGGCGCCACCGCAACCGGCGGCAACCACCCTCCCAGGAACAGGATGACGGCAAGGCTGCTCATCAAAATCATGTTGGCGTATTCGCCCAGGAAGAACATGGCGAAGGTCATTGCGGAATATTCCGTGTTGTACCCACCAACGAGTTCGGATTCTGCTTCAGGAAGATCAAACGGTGTCCGGTTGGTCTCCGCCAACGCTGAAATCATAAACAGGACGAACATCGGAAAGTGGGGAATGCAGAACCACAACCCACTTTGCGCCCGCACGATATCGGACAAGTTCAAGGACCCGGCAGTAATCAGCACAGTGACAATGATGAAACCGATGGAGACTTCATAAGACACCATCTGTGCGGCGGAACGCAAACCGCCCAAAAAGGCGTACTTCGAGTTAGAAGCCCAGCCCGCCATGATGATGCCGTAGATGCCCAGCGATGACACTGCGAAGAGGTACAAGATCCCCACGTTGATATCGGCAATCACCCACCCGTCGGACACCGGAATTACCGCCCAACCAACCAAGGCTAGAACAAATGTCACCACCGGAGCCAGCAAGAACACCACCGGATTTGCCCCGGTCGGCACCACAGTCTCCTTGATAAATAACTTCAGGCCATCGGCCATCGGCTGTAACAAGCCAAACGGCCCAACGACATTGGGGCCTTTGCGCAGGTGCATGGCCGCAATCACCTTGCGCTCGGCATAGGTGAGATACGCAACGGCCATCAACAGCGGCATGACGAAAGCCATGATCTTTAAGAGGATCAGGATCAGAGGCCACAAAAATTCGGTCCAGAACTCAGCCATTGGTCCCTGTCCTCGCATCCGCCTTAACGTGGTCGCCGATTTCCAAGGTACACCGCGCCATGGTCGGCGAAGCACGGCTAATCGGATCGGTCATGTAATAGTTGGAAATCGCGGATCCCAAAGCCCCCAGTCCGCTATCCAGCGCACCGTTCTCACCAAAATCGCCCCATACACCCGGTGTCGCCACATCAAGCACCGCAAAGCTCGGTATAGCAGTCTCCAACGCAGCACGCAGAGATTCCAAGGTATCAAAGGGGAGTGTGTGATCCAGGGCTTCCGAAACGGCACGGATGATCTTCCAATCTTCGCGGGCCTCCCCAGGCGGAAACACAGCACGACGTGTGCGTTGAACCCGTCCCTCGGTATTGAGATAAGTTCCGGACTTTTCCGTATAAGCAGCACCCGGCAAAATCACATCGGCAACTTGCGCTCCGACATCGCCATGATGGCCTTGATAGATCACGAAAGCGCGATCCAAAGAATTGGTTTCGATCTGATCGGCACCAAGCAGCCAAACCGCCTGAACATCGCCACGACGTGCTGCCGCCAGAATGCCCTGTGTATCCAGACCATTGGGCCCCGGCACAAAGCCCAATTCCATGCCGCCGACCCGTGCCGCCGCCGTATGCAGCACGTTGAAACCATTCCACCCATCGACAACGAGGCCCGCCTTTTCCGAGACATGCCGCGCCGCGCCCAAGATTCGTGCGCCATCATCACGCGACAAAGCCCCCATGCCAAGAATAATCATCGGACGCGCCGCAGACTTCAGGGTTTCAAAGAACGGATGCGTTCCATCGACAATCGCTTGGAAAACACTTACGTCCTCGCCCAAGTGTTGCACAGGATAGGTTAGATCCGCCTTGGTTCCGATGTGGGCGATTTTGAAATCTCCCTTCAGGTATCGTTTACGGATACGCGCATTCAAAACCGGCGCTTCAATGCGAGGATTGGAACCAACGATCAACAGCGCATCGGCCTCTTCAATTCCGGCAATGGAGGTATTGAAGCGGTACGAGGCGGAAACCTTGGGATCCAAGGCCGCGCCATCCTGTCGGCAATCCAAGTTGGGGGAGCCCAAGGCGAACATCAACTGCTTCAAGGCGAACATCGATTCCGCGTCCGCCAAATCACCGGCAATCGCGGCAATCGCCGCCCCCGGCAAATCGCTCAAACGTTCCTTGATCGCGGCAAACGCTTCGGGCCAGGACACGGCTTGCAAGTGGCCATTGCGGCGCACATAAGGCGTATCCAAGCGCCGCTTGAGCAACCCATCACACGCATGGCGGCTTTTATCACCCAACCATTCTTCGTTCACATCCTCGTTCAAACGTGGCAACACACGCATCACCTGATTGCCACGTGTATCGACGCGAATTGCACAGCCCACCGCATCCAAAACATCAATGGACTCGGTTTTCTTCAATTCCCACGGACGGGCCGTGAAGGCATAGGGCTTAGAGGTCAACGCCCCCACCGGGCACAGATCAACGATATTACCCGAAAGCTCCGAGGTCAGAGCCTTCTCCACATAGGTGGTGATTTCCGCGTGCTCCCCCCGATTCATCATGCCGAGTTCCGGAACTCCGGCAATCTCGGTCAAGAAGCGGACGCATCGCGTGCAATGAATGCACCGGGTCATCGCGGTTTTCACCAGCGGCCCCAGATTTTTTTCTGTCACCGTACGTTTGTCGTCGGTATAGCGCCCACGGCCCTTTCCGTAAGCAACCGCCTGGTCCTGGAGATCACACTCCCCGCCCTGGTCACAAATGGGACAGTCCAGAGGGTGATTGATCAGCAATAACTCCATGACGTCCTTACGCGCTTGCAAGGCCACATCAGACTGGGTTTTGACCACCATGCCTTCGCTCACCGGCATTGCACAACTGGCCACAGGCTTTGGCATTTTTTCAATTTCGACCAAGCACATGCGGCAGTTCGCCGCGACCGGCAAACGTTCATGATAGCAAAATCGCGGGATTTCTATCCCCAATTGTTCTGCTGCCTGAAGGACTGAGGTCCCTGCTGGAACGTCAACGTCCAATCCATCAATGGTCAGTTTTGGCATGACCGTCCTCCTACGCCGCGCGGTGTTTCGCGTCCGCCCGACGGGCCGCGATGCGTTTTTCCACTTCCGGACGGAAGTGACGGAACAACCCTTGGATCGGCCAAGCCGCCGCATCACCCAGCGCACAAATGGTGTGGCCTTCAATTTGACGCGTGACTTCTAAAAGCTGATCGATTTCAGAGACTGAGGCCTCGCCTTTTTCCATGCGGACCATGGTTCGCCACAGCCACCCTGTGCCTTCGCGGCACGGCGTGCACTGACCACAACTTTCATGCATGTAAAAACGCGCCAGTCGTGTGATCGCCGCCACCAAATCCGTAGAGGTATCCATTACGATGACCGCCGCAGTTCCCAAGCCAGAGCGCACATTGCGTAAGGAATCGAAATCCATACGCACATCGTCGCACACATCCTTGGGGATCATCGGTGTTGATGCCCCTCCAGGGATCACCGCCAGCAAGTTGTCCCAACCGCCACGCACCCCGCCCGCATGCTTTTTCAGCAATTCCTTCAGCGAAATACCGAGTTCTTCCTCAACGTTACAGGGCGTCTCGACATGGCCAGAAATGCAAAAGATTTTTGTGCCATTGTTGTTATCTGGCCCCAAACCCGCAAACCACGCGGCACCACGACGCAAGATGGTCGCGACATCGGCAATGGTCTCCACATTATTCACGGTGGTCGGACACCCCCAAACGCCAACGCCAGCCGGGAACGGTGGTTTAGACCGTGGTTGACCCTTCTTGCCTTCCAGGCTTTGGATGAGGGCACTTTCTTCACCGCAAATGTAGGCCCCCATGCCGCGATGAATGTAAACATCCATCGCCCAACCCGATTTACACGCATTGGGCCCCAACAATCCCGCGTCATAGGCCTCATCAATCGCCGCCTGCAACACCTTGGCTTCGTTGTGATACTCACCACGGACATAGATGTAGGCGGTATGTGCACCAATCGCAAAACCTGCAATCAGACAGCCTTCCACCAACTTATGGGGCTCAAAGCGCAGAACATCACGGTCTTTACATGTTCCGGGTTCACCTTCGTCGGCATTAACCACCAGATAATGCGGCAACGGCCCTTCGCCCTTCGGCATGAAGGACCACTTCAAGCCCGCCGAGAACCCGGCACCGCCACGACCACGCAAGGCCGCCGCCTTCATTTCCCCGACGATCCAATCACGACCCTTGTCCAAGATGGCCTTGGTCCCATCCCAGTCGCCACGTTTTTTCGCCGCCTTCAAGGCCCAGGGCTGAAAACCGTAGAGATTGGTATAAATGCGGTCCTCGTCGCGCAGCATCAGGTCGTCTCCTTCCCGGCTTCGGCGCTTTTCGCCGTCTTCGCCTTGGCCTTCGGCTTGGCGGATTCTTTCACGGAGTCTTGTGCGACATAGTCGCCAGCAAGATCCTTCAATGTTGTTGCCCCATGGCACGGACACGCACCGCGTCGACCGGCTTGCGATCCGGCAATCGGTGGCGTTTCGCCTTTTAGCAAAGCCTCAAGCACCGCTTTAGCTGTGTCATAGGTCAAATCTTCATAAAGATCGTCATTGACCTGCATCACCGGAGCATTGGCGCACGCGCCCAAGCATTCAACTTCCGTCAAGGTCGCCGCGCCGTCTTCTGTGGTTTGGCCAAACGCCACCCCAAGCACGTCCTGCGCCGCCCGCACGATCTCTGGAGCCCCTCGCAACCAGCAGGGAACATTGGTACAAATCTGCACATGCAGACGCCCCACCGGCTTCAGGTTGTACATGGTGTAAAACGTTGCCACCTCGTACACCCGAACAGGCGGCATTCCCAGAAGCTCCGCCACATGATCCATGGCCGCACGTGGCAACCATCCCGACGACTGGCGCTGCGCCATATCCAGGAGCGGCATCACCGCCGAACGTTGCCGCCCTTGCGGGTATTTGGCGACAATCGCCGCGACCTCAGCCTGATTCTCCGGAGAAAAAGCAAAGGTCTCTGGCTGATCCATGGTTTTGATATCCTCCCTGAGGTCCATATCGCTCATCGATCAATCTCACCAAAAACAATGTCCAAGGACCCGATGATTGCCGTGATATCCGACAGCATGTGCCCCTTCGAGAGCACATTAGCGGCCTGTAAATGGGCAAAACCCGGAGATCGGATATGGCAACGATACGGACGATTCGACCCATCCGAGAGCAGATACACCGCAAACTCGCCTTTTGGAGCCTCCACTGCGGTATAGGTTTCACCGGCAGGAACGTGGTAACCCTCAGTGAACAGCTTGAAGTGATGGATCAAGGCCTCCATCGATTGCTTCATCTCAGCACGGGGCGGCGGCACAATCTTGCGATCATCCACTTTCACCGGACCACTGGGGAGCTTTTGCAAACATTGGCGGATCAGCTTGATTGACTGGCGCATTTCCTCGACACGAATGAGATAGCGGTCAAAGCAATCGCCGTTCTTGCCAATCGGAATGTCAAAATCCAAGTCCGCGTAGCATTCATAAGGCTGCGCCTTACGTAAATCCCACGGCACGCCAGAGGCACGCAAACACGGCCCTGAAAAACCCCAATCCACAGCATCTTCGGCAGAGATTACGCCAATATCCACCGTGCGCTGGCGGAAAATCCGGTTGCCGGTGAGCAAACGCTCCATATCAATGATGAACGTTGAGGCCTCGTCACACCACGTGGCAATACGATCCGTTAGTCCCGTCGGCAAGTCCAAGGCAACTCCACCCGGACGGATATACGCGGCATGCATACGCGCACCGGAGACCCGTTCATAGATTTCCAGGCCTTTTTCGCGAACCTCGAACCCCCAGAGAATCGGCGTCATCGCACCAACATCCAAGGCATATGACGTCAAGTTCAGAATGTGATTCAAAACCCGCGTAATTTCCGCAAACATCACACGGATATACTGGGCACGCGGCGGAACTTCGATCCCCAGCAGCTTTTCCACAGCAAGAGAGAAGCCATGCTCCTCGCTCATCGGCGAGGTGTAATCCAGCCGATCAAAATAGGGCAAAGCCTGGGTATAGGTCTTGTACTCGATCAGCTTTTCCGTCCCACGGTGCAACAAACCAATGTGTGGATCGGCACGATCGACAACTTCGCCGGACATATCAAGGATCAGACGCAAAACGCCGTGCGCTGCCGGATGCTGCGGTCCAAAGTTGATGGTAAACGTCTCGTTCTGTGTCTCGGCCATACTTCCGGCGCTCCCCTTAACCCTTTTCGCCCGTCGCCTTCTCGTCGCCAGACAAAGCCGTGGCAACGCTCTTGAGCTCCGGACCTTGCCACGGGCTCAAGTTGTCGAAGGTCCTGAATTCCTGGGTCAATTTAACAGGCTCATAGACAACACGCTTCTGGCTGTCGTCGTAGCGCACCTCGACAAAACCGGAGAGCGGGAAGTCCTTAC
>JAFGWD010000129.1 GCA_016937315.1 Rhodospirillaceae bacterium | reverse complement strand
CTCAATCCCAAGTGGATCGAGGGCAGGAAGCGCCATGGCTACAAGGGTGCGGGCGATTTGTCGAAATTGGTGGACCACGTGTTTCATTGGGATGCGTCGTCCGCAATTATTGCCGACTGGCAATACGAGGAAATGGCCAAGACCTACGCCTTTGACCCGGCGATGCAGGACTTTTTCAAAAAGCATAACCCCTACGCCATGCACAACATCGTTGAGCGTCTGCTGGAGGCGATCGAACGGGGCATGTGGGAAAATCCGGGGGATGCCAAAGACAAATTGGAAGCGTTGTTCCTGGAGGCCGAGGGTGCCATCGAGGACAGTTTAGCATTGGGTATGCGTGCCGCCGCCAGCGCGGGTACCGTTAACGTGGACGCCGCCGAATAATCGCGAGTCGCCAGAGGATGACCATGACCAAGATGCCGAAAGTTACCTTCGTATTTACGCATGCATCACTGATTCGGGTGTGGGAGCGGACAAAGGAAATCCTGGCCGCCGACGGTGTCGAATTGACCGTGGCCAATCAGATGTCTCGCGTGAATTGGGAGTGTTTTGCCGCTGAGTCAGTGGAAACCGCTGATGTTTTGTACCTTGATTTGACGCGGCATTTTGGCTGCTTTGATATTCTGCTGGATGCGGCCACGGCGGTGCCGTTGGTCATTCCGGGCGGTTTGGAGGTGCAAGGTGAATGGTCGGATATTGATCGTCCGGCACTGACTGCGATCCAGTCCTATCTGAAAGCAGGTCGGGCCGAGGACTTCGCTAACGGTATTCTGTGGCTTTTACATCGTGCGGGATTACGTGCCGAACTGCCGCCTCCGCCAGCGGACCCGGTGCTGTTCGGGGTGTATCATCCGGCTTCTGACCGGATTTGGGACACGACGGCACCTTATCTGGACTGGGTGGATGCGCGTTCGCCAGAGCGTGCCGGGGCTCCGGTGGTGGGGATCATTTTCGACCGCCACGGCTGGCTGAATGGCGATACGGTTGCGGTTGATCATTGCATCGCGCATTTGGAAGCTGTGGGTTTGGTGCCGTTGCCGATGTTCTGTGATTGGGATGTGGGGATCGTCCTGGGGGCACCCTCGCATCCAATTCGGCGTGTGTTTGATGCCTGTGGGGCGCGTCTTGCCGCGATTTGGAACTCCGCCATCGTGCATGGGCGAGAGGAAAACACCAGTGGCGGGCCGTTCGCCAGTCATGATGTGCCGGTGTTTCAAGTGCTGCGGAATTGGTCGTCTTCAGCGGACGAGTGGCGGAGCAGTGATGAGGGGATGAGCCCCATCAACATGGCCTTCGGGTTGACCCGGCCAGAGCTTATGGGGTGTATCGATCCGACCATTGCCGCGTGTGCGGCGCCGCCGAAAGATGGGTCGGAAGAACGTGTGGTCGAGGTGCTGGATGATCAAATGGCACGTTTGGCTGGACGTACCTTGGCGTGGGTCAATTTGCGGCGTAAGGCAAATGCGGAAAAACGTATTGCAATTATGCTGCACAATCCGCCCTGCAAGGGGTTGGAAGCCACCATCGGGAACGCTGCGTCTTTGGATGGTTTGGACAGTGCGGTTCGAGTCCTCAAACGTTTGAAGGCTGAAGGCTACACGGTGTCTGATGTTCCGGAAAATGGTCAGGCGCTGTTGGCTCTGATCTTGGAACGCAAGGCGATTTCCGAGTTCCGTTGGACCAATGTCGAGGAAATTGTTGCCAAGGGCGGCGCGTTGACAGAAATCGACGAGGCCACGTACCGCGCCGATTTCGACCGTTTGCCGCAGGCAATCCGTGACAAGGTAGACACGGCGTGGGAGCCCTTCCCAGCCAAATCCATGGTGCATAATCCCGAAAGCGATGCTCCCACTTTGGTGATCTCGGGATTGCGGTTCGGCAATGTGTTGGTGATGACTGAACCCAAGCGCGGTTGCTGGGGGCCGAAGTGCGATGGCGAAGTGTGCCGCATCCTGCACGAGCCGGATGTCCCGCCGCCGCACCACTGGTTGGCGACCTATTGGTATTTGCAGCGCAACGTCGATGCCTTGGTGACCATGGGGGCGGACGGCCCGCTGGAGTTTTTGCCGGGCAAGCGAGCGGGTCTGTCGGAAGATTGCTTCCCCAATATTTCTTTGGGCAATCTGCCGGTGATCTATCCTTATGTGATGAACAATCCCGGCGAAGGCATGATTGCCAAGCGTCGTGGCCGTGCGGTTCTGGTGGATCATTTGAGTGCACCGGTGGCGCGGGCGGACAGCTTGGGCAAGCGCTGGGATGATTTGGATGATTTGCATCGTCAGTTTTTGCACGTTGGCAAGACCGGCGCGGCACGGAAAGCTGAATTGGAAACCGCCTTGCGTGCGGAATTGCTGGCCTTGGGGCTTCTTGCCGAGGATGCCACGGAACAAGACTTCGCCTTGGCAGTGGAGCAGTTGCCACGCCGCCTGACGGTGATGCGGCGTCGGACTCTGACGGTTGGTTTGCATACTTTGGGGTTATCTCCCGACGAAGAGAACGCGGCGCGTTACCTTGCGGAAGCCAAAGGGACGGAAGGCAAACGAGACATCAATGCCGAGGCCTTTCTTGCTTCCTTGGCGCGGTGTGACGCGGAAATGGATGCGGTTGTGCACGCTTTGGATGGTGGCTTTGTGGCTCCTGGGCCGTGTGGCCATTTGTCACGAGGCAAGTTGGACGTTCTGCCGACCGGGCGGAATTTCTATGCCATTGATCTGTCCTTGCTGCCGACCAAGGCAGCTTGCGTGGTTGGTGCGCGGATGGGGGAAAAGCTGTTGAACGCCTATCTGGCGGACGAGGGCGACTTTCCCAGGACCATCGGTATCACTCTGTGGTCCAGCGATGCGTTTCAGGCGGATGGTGAACTGGCGTCTCAAGTCTTGTGGTTGATGGGTTGCCGTCCGCGCTATGACGACAGCGGCAAGGTCAAGGGCGTGGATGTGGTGCCTTTGTCCGAGATGACCATGACTCTTGCCGATGGCTCGCAACGGTTGCGGCCACGCATTGACGTGGTGGTGCAGATGAGCAGCATTGTCCGCGATACCCTGCCCAATATCTATGCCCTGTTCGATAAGGCGGTGGCGGCGGTGGCGGATTTGGACGAGCCGGAAGAGATGAATTTCATCCGTGCACATGTGACGGCGCGGATGGCGGACTTGAAGGCGACGTTAAAAGACGTCGAGGATGCCGGACTGAAACGTTTGGCGCGGTATCGCTGCTTTTCCAGTGGTAACGGGGCTTATGGTTCAGGAATCAGCCTCGCCATTGATGCGTCGGCCTGGGAAGACGATGCCGATCTTGCAGAGGTTCTGGTGAATGGCAGTGGCCATGCCTATGGCGCGGATGGCAAGGCGGCGAACTTGCCGACGGCGGCGGTGTTGTCCGAATACGCCAGTTTGGTGAAGCGTATGGACGTGTCCTATCAACGGGCGGCGACACCGGAAGGCGATTTGCTGGCCTATGGTTGTTATGTCGGCACCCAAGGTGGTGCAGCGGCGGCGAAGCGTGGCTTGGGTGGCGGTGGTATGCGCTTGTATTGGGGCGATACCCAAGCCACCGAAGACGGCGAAGTGCGCTCGGTGAAGGAAGAGATTTCTTTGAGCCTTGCCACCAGTCTTCTGAACACCGAATGGTTCGAGGAAGCCAAAAAGCAGGGCTATATCGGCGCGAATTCCGTCAGTGGACGCACCAATCACTTGTTTGCGTGGTCGGCTACCACTCACGAGGTGGACACCACACAGTTCAATGCGGTTCACGATATGTACGTACGCAACCAGGAAAACCGCGATTGGCTGAAGGAAACCAACGTTTATGCGCTGGAGGAACTGACCCGTCGTTTGTTGGAAGCGGAAGCGCGTGGTTTGTGGGATGCAGATGCGCTGCGCCTGGATGAGTTGAAGACGGCGGTTCTCGATCTTGAAGGCGATATCGAGGAACGGATGGGGCCGGTGAAGGGCGAGTTCCAGGGCGCAGCTGTGGACATCAAGACGCAAGATTCTGTGAAAGAGTGGGCCTATGAATTTCGTGCGAAGTAATCCGATGGCGAGGGGCTCGTCCTTGCGCCGTGTGTACCCCTTCTCCGCAATTATTGCACAGGAGGAGATGAAACTGGCGCTGCTTCTGAATGCGGTCAACCCGGCGATTGGTGGGGTTGTGGTGCGCGGTCAGAAGGGGACAGCCAAGTCCACAGCGGCGCGGGGGGTGCGTGATTTGTTGCCATCGTTAAGCGATGGTCAGCGTCCGGCTTTCGTGAACTTTCCGTTGGGTGCAACCGAGGACATGGTGATCGGTTCCATCGACTTTGAGGCAGCGGTTCGGGATGGCGAGGTTCGCTTTCAACCGGGACTGTTGGCGCGTGCACACATGGGCGTGCTCTATATCGATGAAGTCAATCTGCTGGATGACCATCTGGTGGACAGCATTCTGGACGCAGCGGACTCTGGCGAGAACATTGTCGAACGCGAAGGGCAAAGCTTGCGTCATCCCAGTCGCTTCATCTTGATCGGGACGATGAATCCTGAGGAAGGGGAACTGCGACCGCAACTTCTGGATCGTTTTGGTTTGGCGGTGCTGATTGAAGGTGAAACCGAGCCACAACTCCGGGTTGATTTACTGAAACGGCGAGAGGCTTTTGACGAAGAACCGGATCATTTCGTCTCCCTCTATCAAGATGCCGAAGCGGACTTGGCGCGTCGTATCGCCGAAGCCCGTGAGCGTCTGAAAGAGGTGATGATCCCGGAACAT
>JAFGWD010000128.1 GCA_016937315.1 Rhodospirillaceae bacterium | reverse complement strand
ACAGTGGGTTGTCTGCCCGAAGTGCGGAGCAACGGTCTTTCATCGTGATTTGGATGCCAATTGGCGGATTTGCCCACATTGTGATCATCATCTGACCCTATCGGCGGTCCGGCGGTTCGCTTTGCTGTTGGACGAGGACAGTTGGGCGCGAATCGAAGTGCCCGGTACACCGTTTGATCCTCTAAAGTTTCGTGATGCACGGCGTTACGCGGATCGCTTGAAAGAGGCGGTGGCGCAAACCCATGAGGCCGAGGCGGTGGCGGTGGCTCATGGCCGAATCGCGGGCATGGGGGCGGTTGTTGCGGCTTTTGAAACGCGTTTCCTGGGTGGGACCCTGGGAGCTGCGGCGGGGGAGGCGATTGTCGCGGCATCCGAGCTGGCGGTTTTGCAGGATGCCCCCCTGATCATTGTGACCGGCTGCCAGGGGTTGCGAATTCCCGATGGGGCTTTTGCCTTGATGCAGTTGCCTCGTGTGGCTTTGGCTCTGCGTAAGGTGGCAGAACGGACCTTGCCGTTGATTGTGGTTTGGGCGGACCCGGCTTTTGACCCAGTTTCTGAAAGCCTGCTACAACAGGCGGATGTGGTCTTGGCGGAGCCCGGTGCCCGCATTGGTGAGGCCCCGTCGGACCCCTTTGCGGAACTGGACACGCCTGAGTTTCTGGCTCCGCGTGCCAGAGTTCTGGACGCTCAGGCCGCTCGGGATCGGGGCCGTGTTGACCGGATCGTTGATCGTCGTGATCTGAAGACGGAGATTGTGGCGATTCTGGATATCTTGCGGAGTCCGTTTCCGTCAGCGACGATCCTGACGTATCGCAGCAAGGACGTGCCTTTGATCGACGCTTCGGATGTTTCCCCAAATGCTTGATGCGGTTCTGGAGCGACTGACCCGATTGCACCCCAAGGTCATTGATCTGTCTTTAGACCGGATGAACCGTTTGCTTGCCGACCTTGGGCATCCACAGGATCATTTGCCGCCGGTTGTTCATGTCGCAGGCACCAATGGTAAGGGCTCTACCGTGGCGACGCTGACCGCGTTGTTCCAGGCGGCGGGTTTGCGCGTGCATGCGTATACCTCGCCACATCTGGTGCGCTTTGCCGAACGCATTCGGGTGGCCGGGGCGTTGGTGTCTGACGCGGACCTTACCCGCCTGTTGTGTGATGTCGAAAATTTCAATGCGGGACAGGCCATCACTTTTTTCGAGTCAACAACAGCGGCGGCTCTTCTGGCATTTGCGCGGGAACCCGCAGATGTGTGCGTGCTGGAAACCGGTTTGGGTGGACGTCTGGATGCGACCAATGTGGTGCGACGGCCGGTTGTGACGGTTTTGTCTACTGTGGCCTATGATCATCAGGATTATCTGGGGACGTCTCTGACCGAAATCGCCACCGAGAAGGCGCATATTCTGCGCTCTGGTGTTCCTGCTGTGGTCGCGCGGCAGCCGCCAGAGGCGATGGCGGCGATTGTCGCGCATGCGACCACGGTTGGAGCCTTGCTGTGGCGTTGTGGTGTTGAGTGGGATTTTCGTGAAACCGCCGAAGGCATTGTGGTGAGGGCCCCCGGCCTAAACCTGACCGCGCCGCACCCGGTTCTGTTGGGGGCACATCAAGTGGAAAATGCGGCGTTGGCTCTGGTTGCGGCCC
Source organism: Rhodospirillaceae bacterium (assembly GCA_016937315.1). Taxonomy (GTDB): domain Bacteria; phylum Pseudomonadota; class Alphaproteobacteria; order Rhodospirillales; family Rhodospirillaceae; genus Oleispirillum. The sequence goes on along the minus strand of JAFGWD010000128.1, from coordinate 1,751 downwards.
ATGCCAGTGGGGCCTTGAGGATGACCGATGCCCTGGCGGCGCAGGCGTTGCCGCAGGTGGTGTGGCCAGGTCGGTTACAGTGTCTAAAGGCCGGGGATTTGGTGGAACGGTTGGGGCGGGAGCTCTGGGTGGATGGGGGGCATAATCCCTCCGCCGGAGAGGCGTTGGCGTCTGTTCTGGCGGGGTGGGCGGCAGAACAGCCGTTAGATATGATCTTGGGTATGCAAACCACCAAAGACCCGGCGGGATACGTGCGTGCCATTGCGCCCTATGTCCGCACCCTGCACGTGGTGCCGGTGGTTTCCGCGCCTGCGCCGTTCGCCGCCAGTGACTTGGCAAAGGCCGCTCGAAAGGGCGGGATTCGTGATGTTGTCGCGCATGATGACTGGCAGAAGGCCTTGGCCGCTGAGGCCGGAACCGATGGTCGAGTCTTGATCTCTGGATCGCTTTATCTGGTGGGAGAGGTCTTAGCGGCCAATCGCATTGGCGTGCCAACGTAATATGGAACCCGGAGCATTGGGTCGGATGGCGATGCTCCATAAAAGCTAGCCCCCGCGCGGGATTCCCGGCGGGGGCTGAAAAAGAGAGGTTTCGACGTTCAGAGTCAGGCGTATTTGACTTCGATGACTTCGAAGGATTTACGCCCACCGGGGGTCGTGACATCCACGGAGTCCCCAGCTTTCTTGCCGATTAGAGCCTTGCCAAGTGGCGAGACAATGGAAATTCGTCCGATTTTGAGGTCGGCTTCGTGGGCCCCGACGATTTGGTATTCCTTCTCCTCGTCGGTGTCTTCGTCGGCCAACAGCACTCTTGCGCCAAAACGCACTTGATCCCCAGACATCTGGCTGATGTCAATGATCTGGGCACGGCTGACCAAGTCTTCGAGTTCCTTGATGCGGCCCTCGATGAAGCTCTGTTTTTCCCGTGCCGCGTGGTATTCGGCGTTTTCGGAAAGGTCGCCATGTTCGCGTGCCTCTCCAATCGCTTTGACCACTTCCGGTCGTGCGGTTCCCTTTAGGAACTTTAACTCTTCCTCCAGACGGACAAAGCCGTCAGGAGTCATGGGAATCTTCTCCATGCCCAAAATCCTCGGTCAGATAAGGGAGAAACTGCCGCGGGCGCCGGGCGCCCGGATCACGCCTCCGGCAAGAACCTCAAAAGTAACCTTGCAGAGGCCGGACATCAAGTCCTTCGATCTTTAAGGCACGAATTCCTGCCACCACCGCCTTTGCCCCGGTCATTGTTGTGGTATGCGCGATGTTGTTGGTCAGGGCGGTGCGGCGGATCGAGAAGCTGTCGGCGACGGACATGGCACTGTCTGTGGTGTTAATGATCATTTGGATGCCACCGGACAATATCATATCGACGCAGTGCGGGCGTCCTTCCATCACCTTATTGACAATGGTGACGGGCAGCCCGGCCTCTTCCAAGACCTTGCCCGTGCCACGGGTCGCGACAACGGCAAAGCCCAACGCCACAAGGTCCCGCGTGATATCAGCGGCGAGTGCCTTGTCGCGGTCTTTGACGGAAACGAACACCGTGCCGGAAAGGGGCAGGCCTGTGCCGGCGCCCAATTGTGCCTTGGCATAGGCGCGACCGAAATCGGCGTCGATTCCCATCACTTCGCCGGTGGATTTCATTTCCGGGCCCAGCAGGATGTCAACGCCAGCAAAGCGGGCGAAGGGGAAGACCGCTTCCTTCACCGCGACGTGCTTGGGCATGGTTTCCTTTAACCCAAACGCGGCGAGTTT
>JAFGWD010000127.1 GCA_016937315.1 Rhodospirillaceae bacterium | reverse complement strand
TTAAAATGCGACCCGGTTAGTGCGTTTGGCGGCATTGTCGCCCTGAACCGTCGGCTGACCGGCGACCTCGCCGCAGAAATCGCCAAAATCTTCACCGAAGTGGTGATCGCCCCCGAGGCTGATGACGAAGCTCTGAAAATCTTCGCGGCCAAGAAGAACCTGCGCCTGTTGTTGACGGGGGGCATGCCCGATCCCGCAGCGTCCGGCTGGTTCGCCAAGACCGTATCCGGGGGAATTCTGATGCAATCCCGCGACAACGGGCGCATCACGGCAGAAGACATCAAGGTCGTTACCAAGCGTGCACCAACGGATCGCGAACTGCGTGACCTGTTGTTCGCATTTACCGTCGCCAAGCACGTCAAGTCCAATGCCATTGTCTATGTCAAAGACGGTGCCACAGTCGGCATCGGCGCGGGTCAGATGAGCCGTGTCGATTCGTCACGGATTGCCGCCCGCAAAGCCGAAGACGCCGCACAGACAGCAAGCCTTTCAGAATCTCTGGCTCGCGGTAGCGTGGTTGCCTCCGACGCCTTTTTCCCCTTTGCCGATGGCTTGCTCGCGGCAGCGGAAGCCGGAGCAACGGCGGTCATTCAGCCCGGCGGGTCAATTCGTGATGCCGAAGTCATCGCCGCCGCCGATGCCGCAAATCTTGCTATGGTGTTCACTGGGATGAGACACTTCCGCCATTAGGTTTTGCGGTTCAAAAAACAAAGCCTGATTGCCTTGTTTTTCACGCAAGGTGAACGGAAATTTTATCGCACAGTCTGCCTGCGTCCTTTTGGAGATACACACAATGGCTCATTCCCCCAGTGACACGATTCTGGTCACCACCACCGACAATGTCCAGGATCACAAAGTCGTCGCCTACCTCGGTATTGTCAGCGGCGAAGCCATCATGGGCACCAACTTGTTCAAGGATTTCTTCGCATCCATTCGCGATGTCGTCGGCGGTCGCGCCGGAGCTTATGAAAAGTCTTTGCGCGAAGCCAAGGAACTTGCTCTCACGCAAATGAAGGAAGAAGCCCAACTGCTTGGCGCTCACGCCGTGCTGGCGGTGGATCTCGACTATGAAGTGATCGGTGGCGACGACAAAACCATGCTGATGGTGTCCGCCAACGGAACCGCCGTCAAACTCGGCTAAAGCCTATTCCTTGCCGGGGTCTTTGTAACGCAAGATCCCGGCAGGAGCCCTCTCCTTACAATCAAACCCGCCGCGCTGCGGGAACGGTGGACAGCAGCAGCCCACCAACGCCCAAAAAAACCAAGATCGTGGCCATGCCCGCGCGTTGGGACTGGAACGCCGTGGTGACCAGGGCCAACACCGCTGGTCCCAGAAAAGCTGTAACCTTCCCGGACAAGGCATAAAGACCAAAACACGCGCCAACATCTTCTGGCGGCGCAATCCGCGCCATAAAGGTTCGGCTGGCCGCCTGTGCCGGGCCAACAAAAATCCCCAGCATCAATCCCAATCCCCAGAATACCCGTGGATCACTGGCCGTCACCAACACCGCGCCAAGACCGGTCATCGCGGCCAAAGAGACCAACACGACGCGCTTCGGACCACAGAGGTCATCCAACCAACCGAAGAGCACCGCCCCCAGGCCTGCTGTCACATTCAGCCCGATCCCAAACACGATCACTTCGGCCAAGGACAAACCAAACGTCCCCGCCGCATACACCCCTCCGAACGCAAACAATGTATTCAGGCCATCGGTATAGAGCATCCGTGCCAGCAAGAACCGCCCAATACGCACGTCACGCGGCCAAGACCGCACGGTTTGCCGCAGATGCCCCAACGCGCCCACTGCCGCCTGCCGGAAACCGCCTGCAACGCCACGCGCCGGATCCCGCACCCAGATCAAAAGGGGCAAAGAAAACACCGCCATCCACGCGGCGACAAACAGCGCGGCAGCCCGTACCGGCTCGGCCTGTGTCGGGTCAAGGCCAAACGGCGGCGGCTCCGCCTTGACCAGCCCGAACAACACGACGACAAGGCAAACCAGCCCCCCAGCATATCCAACGCCCCAAGCCCACCCCGAAATTCGCCCAAGGCGTTCCGGCGGCGCAAGATCCGGCAACAAGGCATTGTAAAAAACCGTTGCGATTTCAAAACACACCGTCGCCACGACCACCAGCCCCAGACACACGGAAACGTATGCGGGATCTGGGGCAACCAACCACAGCCCCGCCGTGGCCATACACATCAATGCGGTAAAGGCACCAATCCATAAGGTGCGCCGACCCAAACGGTCCGCCATCACCCCCAGAACTGGACTCGCAATGGCAATCATCACCCCCGCGACCGCCATCGCCCAGCCCCACTGGGCAGTGCCGGTTTCCGGGTTAACGGCAACCGCCTTGGTGAAATAAGTCGCAAAGACGAAGGTCAATACCACCGTCGGAAAGGCCGAATTCGCCCAATCGTAAAGGCACCACCCCCACACCGTGCGGCCACGGCCTTGCGGTGTGGGGGTCGGTGTCACATCACTCATCCACGAGCCATCGCACGATATTGCCGCGCCGCCACAGTCAACATGGCAAGATCGGGAACCTGCACCGCCTCACGGTACTCTTCCAGCAGATGATCGCACTGCTGGACCGCATAGGCATTGGCTTGGATCCACGCCGCGAGGGCATCCTCCACCGATCTGTTCTTCTTCGTCTCCACGATCAGGCTCAAGACACCTTCTGCAACATCACGTTGTTGTTCGGAAAAGTCCTCGATCAACGCCCCAATCGCCAGCTTTTGCCAGTGCGAACGCACAACCAGACGTGTCGCCGCCGCACGCGCCCAACGGAAGCCAAACCGTTCGCCAACCACATGGTAGACCCGTGCCGCTTGGGCAATATCCGCCTTTTGAGCGTCAGCCAAGCCAACAATGTCTGGCACCGCCACCAGCCGTTCCAAAGCGGCAACATGTCGAGCCAAACCGTCGGGTACACCTGCCGCAATCCAATCATCGGCTTGCGAGGAGGCGGCTTCCACAGGCACCTCTTGGGGATCAGTAACCGCCAACAGGGCATCAACGCCGCCACGCAAGTGGCCCGCCAAACCCGCGATATCAATCGTCACCCCGGCATTCCGCAATACCCAGGCAACCACCGCACGCACCGCCCGATTGATAGCAATCAACAGGTCCAATTGCACCTGAGCCGATACCCGATTGTCCAAGGATTCCACGTCCCCCCAGAGATCCGGCAAATGATAGGCATCACGCGCGACGATAAAGGCCCGTGCGATGTCCTCCGGATCGCGCCCGGTTTCTTCGATCATTTCGGTCAGGAAGGTTCCCCCGACACGATTGACCAAGGCATTACTGACCACCGTCGCAATGATTTCGCGGCGCAGACGGTGAGCATTGATGGCGTCTGCAAAGCCCTCACGCAACGGTGCAGGGAAGTAGTGGAGAAGCTCCTGCCTCAAGATCGGTTCGTCCGGCAAGTCGCTGGCGATGATTTTGTCGAACAACCAAAGCTTGCAGTACGGCATAACCACAGCGGCCTCACTGCGGGTCAAAACACCTCGCTTAGACAGCCGCTCCCCTAAGTCCTCTTCACTGGGCAAGAACTCAATGGCACGATCCAACCGCCCCAAACGTTCCAGATGACGGATCAGGCGTGCCTGTTCATCCAGCCGGTCCGGGCCACAGGCCTGCATCATCGACAGAGCCTGACCCTGCAAATAATTGTCTCGCAGCACCAGGTTACCGACTTCATCAGTCATCGACGCCAACAAAACATTGCGCTGTTTCGTCGTCATATCGCCACGCGCCACGACTTCATTCAGCAGAATCTTGATGTTGACTTCATGGTCCGAACAATTGACCCCTGCCGCATTGTCAATGGCGTCGGTGTTAATCCGACCACCGTTCTGGGCGTACTCAATACGCGCCCGTTGGGTGACGCCAAGATTAGCCCCTTCGCCGACGACCTTGGCGCGGATTTCCTTCGCGGTCACACGCACCGCATCGTTGGCACGATCTCCCACTTCCGCATCAGTCTCATGGCTGGAACGCAAGTAGGTTCCGATACCGCCAAAGAACAACAGATCCACCTCGGCCATCAGAATGGCGCGGATGAGATCGTTGGGAGTCAGCGTATCGGTTTCCAGCCCCAAACGGGACTGAACCTGCGGCGAGACATGCACGGTCTTTGACTGGCGGCTGAACACCGCCCCGCCCTCGGAAATCAACTTTGGATCGTAGTCCGCCCAGGTTGAGCGTGGCGTTTCAAACAAACGCTTGCGCTCGGCAAACGACACCGCCGGGTCAGGATTGGGGTCCACAAAAATGTGCATGTGATTGAAAGCGCCGATCAGGCAAATGCGATCGGACTGCAACATGCCATTGCCGAACACGTCCCCCGCCATGTCACCGACTCCAACCACGGAGAAGGGTTCCGCCTGCACATCATGGCCGAACTCGCGGAAGTGCCGCTTCACGCATTCCCAAGCCCCACGGGCGGTGATTCCCATCACCTTGTGGTCATAGCCCTGCGAACCGCCGGAGGCAAAGGCATCCCCCAGCCAGAAGCCCGCGGCTTCGGATTCTGCATTGGCGATATCGGAAAACGTTGCGGTGCCCTTATCGGCAGCAACCACCAGATACGGATCATCCCCATCGTGGCGCACCGTATCCTTGGGCGGCACCACACGACCACCCACCAGATTATCGGACAGCCCCAAAAGAGCCCGCATGAAGAGTTTGTAGCAGGCGATTCCTTCTTTTTGGAAAGCCTCTCGCCCGCCTTCTATGGGGGGGCGTTTGACAATAAAGCCACCTTTCGCGCCGACCGGCACGATCACCGCGTTCTTCACCATCTGAGCCTTAATCAGCCCCAGAATTTCGGTGCGATAATCCTCAGGCCGATCAGACCAGCGGATACCACCACGCGCCACCGGACCACCGCGAAGGTGCACCGCCTCCAACCGTGGGGAGAACACAAAGACCTCGACCCAAGGCCGGGGCTTCGGCAAATCCGTCAAATCACGACTGGCCAATTTGAATGCCAACGTCGGCCTTGGCGAACCATCGGCTTCGGTCTGGTAGTAATTGGTCCGCACGGTTGACCGCACCAAGTTCAAAACCCGCCGCAAGATGCGATCATGATCCGCGTTGTCAATGGCGTCCAAGGTTTGAGCGAGGTTCGCGTCCAACGCCGCACTTTTGGCCTCTCTGGTCGCATCATCAAGAGACGGATCGTTGCGAGCATGGAAGAGATCGACGATCTGCCGCGTGACGACGGGATTTTCCAACAAGGCCTGAGAAATATAGGCCTGCGAGAACGGGAACAACACCTGCCGCAAATAGCGACCATAGGCCCGTAGCATCGTCACTTCGCGCCCAATCAACCCCGCGCCAATCACCAAACGGTTATAGCCGTCGGCCTCCATATCGCCATTCCAGATAGCCGACAATGCCTCTTGAAACGGGCCGCGAACCGCTTGGATATCAACAATGCCACCACCCGCAGCACGCATACCAAAGTCGTGGATCCAGACATTGGCTCCACCGCTAATTCCCGCACCGCCGCCAACCTTTAGGGCATAGGGGATCTCCTCCATCACCTTCAGCCCCATATATTCCAGCATCGGCAAAATATCCGACAGGGGCACAGCGCACCCGCCGCGATAGATTTTCAACCGAATCTCGGTCTGTGCCGCCTCCAGCGGGCGATACAGGTTCATCACCAAAACCCCAGAGGCCAAGGTTTCTTCAACGCGCTGGATATCGTAGACCGCCGCCTCAGCGTCGAAGTGTTCGATGTAATTGCTGGGAAAAGCCTGTGCATACTGGTTGTGTAGCCGCGACCCGTTTTCTTCCCCCAAGCCCCGAACGAGAGAATCACGCAAACGATCTTCCCAAGCCCGCGCCACAGCGGCAATACTGGCTTCGACTTCCCGCGCATCAAACACCGGAACCTCGCCGGGACGGGTCTGCACAAGAACATGCAACCGCGCCAAAGGCGAATCCGCAATCTGGGTGTAATACGCCAGAATCGAACCATCGAAGGCCTTAATCAGAATGTCCTGAATCGCATGCCGCAGCACGGTGTCGAAACGATCCCGCGGGATATAGACCAAACACGAGATAAAACGTTCAAAATCATCGGCACGTAGAAATAGCGCGGTACGACGACGTTCTTGCAACTGCAGAATGCCCACCGCAACCCGGCCCAAATATTCTTCCGAGGACTGGAACAGCTCATCACGCGGCAAGTTCTCCAGAATGCTCAGCAGCTTCTTGCCGTCATGGCTTTTGCGCCTGTACCCTGCTGCACCAATCACTCGGGTTATCTTGCCGTGCAACATCGGCACCACCAGCGGCGAATTGGTATACACATCAGCCGTAAACAGGCCGACGAACAACCACACACCAACCACGCGCCCATCGCCATCACGGCGCTTCACGACAATGGCATCCATCGCCACTTGGCGATGCACAGTGGAGCGACGGCTGCTTTTGGTGACCAGAATCGACGGCCCGTCATCACCAAAAATTCGGGTTTCCACCTGCCCGGCCGCGTTGGTTTGCAATTCGTTGAAAACCCGCCGCTTTGGATCGCGCAGAACCCCTAAGCCCGAGTCCGGATCAAAGCGCAAGGCCGGACCACTGCCTTCATCCACCGAGTGATAGACCCGCGAGCCCAGCATTGTGAAATGGTGGTCTTGCAGC
>JAFGWD010000126.1 GCA_016937315.1 Rhodospirillaceae bacterium | reverse complement strand
GGCAGATTATCCAAGAGTACGCCGTGAGGCGGGGCAACGCGAAAGAACCGTTTCGCGTCGACGACCGTGTGGCACGATCTTTCAGAGTGGCGCCAGCCGGCCTCGCGGCAGCGGAACATCTGGTGCAACATGACGTTGCTGCGGAAGAAGTCTCCCAACTCAGTCCCGAAATGCTGAAGGACGGCAGTTGGCGTGCAAAGCGGTTCAGGAAATACACCATTAGCCTTCGCGCACCACGGATCAGCACAGGAAAAAGACATCCCTATCGTGAGTTTTTGGACACCGTCAAATCGAAGCTGGTGAGCATGGGCTTTCGGGAAATGCGGGGCGCGTTGGTCGAGACCGAATTCTGGAATATGGACGCACTCTTCATGCCGCAGTTCCATCCGGCCCGCGACATCCACGATGTGTACTTCGTCAAACATCCCACCTGTGCCACGCATGTTGCTGAACCATTCCTTTCCCGCGTCGCTCAGGCTCATCGAGACGGCGGAAATACCGGGTCAATGGGATGGCGGTACGCCTTTGACGTCGAACGGGCGAAGCGGCTGGTATTGAGGAGCCAAGGTACGGCGGTGTCTGCTAGGACCCTGGCGTCTGGGCCGGCCACACCGGCCAAATATTTTTCCATTGCGCGTTGCTTCCGTTACGACCAGGTTGATGCGACCCATGCCACAGATTTCTTTCAGGTCGAAGGGATTGTCCTCGGCGACGATATCAACTTCCGCACACTGCTCGGGTTGTTAAATCTGTTTGCCCGAGAAGTGGCGCAGGCCAAAGACGTAAAGTTTTTGCCCGCGTATTTCCCGTTTACCGAGCCCTCAGTGGAATTGCATGTCCGTCATCCGCGTCTCGGTTGGATGGAGCTCGGCGGTGCTGGACTGTTCAGGCCGGAAGTCACCCTGCCGCTGGGTGTCAAAGTGCCGGTCATCGCCTGGGGGCTAGGTCTGGATCGTATGGCGATGGTCGCGCTGGGCATACACGATATCCGTGAACTCTTTACGAATAATCTGGATATGATTCGAACGACACGAGGCGTGTTCTAGCTGATGCCAACGATTTCAATTTATAAGAGCGATTTGGAATCACTGCTTGCGTCGGATGGACGTGCGAAGCGGCCCGTGACTATCCCGCAGCTCGAAGAATGGCTGATGCTGGTGAAGGGCGAACTGAAAGAGCACGTCGCAGAGACGGGAGAGTTGCGGATTGAGCTACAGGACAGCAACCGGCCCGATCTCTGGTGTTGTGAAGGGATTGCGCGGCAAATCCGCATCCGACAACAACGAAAACTCAGGGCCTACCCGTTCTTCTCGGCCACGTCCAAGAAAGCCCTCAGACGCCTGAATGTTGCGCCGGGCCTGGAGTGGGTGCGCCCGTACATTGCCGCCTGCGCTTCCACGGGGTATCGCGTGACTGAGGAAGGATTGGCGCAGCTGATCCAGACGCAGGAAAAACTGTCCGAAATCTTCGGGCACAAGCGGAAAACGGTCTCCATCGGTCTCTACCGCTTAGCGCGTATTCAATTCCCTGTGACATATGAACTCGTGAAACCGGATGCCGCGAAGTTTACTCCTCTCGGCATGGAGACGACGATGACGCTGGGCGAAATTCTTATGGTCCATCCGAAAGGGCTCGAGTACGGACACATCTTAGCTGACCACGATCAGTTGCCGATTCTTCGAGACGCCATAGGGCAGCCGTTATCATTTCCACCTATTATCAACAGTCGCGAGATCGGCGAAGTGCAAGTTGGCGACGATGCGTTGTTCGTGGAGGTCACGGGGACCGATCTGCCAATGGTGGTGTTGACCCTGAATATCTTCGCAGCAAATCTGGCCGATCGAGGAGCGGTCATTGACCCGATCGACGTGCGCTATCCCATGAAGACGCCGTTCGGAAAACAGGTTGTGACACCTCGGGATCTCGATATCACGCGGACGATTCCCATCCAGACCATTGAACAGGCGCTCGGCCAAACGATTGGCGCGCAGGCGGTCAAGCAAGCCCTTGAGGTGTATGGGTATGTGGTCAAACCGTCAAAGGGGACGGTCAAGGCAAAGTTACCGCCCTACCGCCAGGACCTCATGCATCCCATGGATGTCGTGGAGGACGTCGCGATCAGCCGGGGTTATGGCGATTTCTCTCCCGTCATGCCCGCACAGTTTACGGTTGGCGGGCTCTCGAAAATCGAGCAAACCTCCGACCGGGCGCGAGAACTGATGGTGGGCATGGGATTTCAAGAAATCATCTCGAATATCCTAGGATCACCGGAGCAATATCGCGATGCGATGCGGTTGAACGAAACGCTTTGGGGCGAAATGGTCGAGGTTGAAAATGTTATGTCGTTGAGTTTTTCTTGCCTCCGCCAGTGGATGCTGCCTTCCCTGCTGCGTGTGGAAGCCGCTTCGGGCCGGGCGTTTTATCCCCATCGTCTCTTTGAAGCGGGCGAGGTCGCGATTCCTGATCGTCGTCACGAATTGGGTTCACGTACGGAGACGGTCGTGGGTGCGGCAATCGCCCATGCGGCGGCGCATTTTTCGGAGATTCATTCGTGCTTGGACATCCTGTTTTATCATATGGGAAAGGACTACACTCTCGAGCCGGTTCAACATCCGTCTTTCCTGGAAGGCCGGGCGGGGCAGATTGTAGTATCGGGAAAGCCGCTGGGTATCATCGGAGAAGTTCACCCCGAAGTGCTTGAACGGTGGCAAATC
>JAFGWD010000016.1 GCA_016937315.1 Rhodospirillaceae bacterium | reverse complement strand
TAACCCGCAAGATCACCCGCGCCGTCGCCGCGATTGACCTTGGGCTGCAAGACTGCCTCTACCTCGGCAACCTGGACGCCAAACGCGATTGGGGCCATGCACGCGATTATGTCGAGGGCATGTGGCGGATTCTGCAACAGGACAACCCAGATGACTTCGTCCTCGCCACCGGCGAAACCCATGCCGTGCGTGAGTTTGTCGAATTGGCGTTCGCAGAAGTCGGCCGCTCCATCACGTGGAAAGGCCAAGGGATCGATGAAGTTGGCATTGATGCCACCAACGGTGCTGCTCTGGTGCGAATTGATCCACAGTACTTCCGCCCCACCGAAGTGGATCTGTTGCTGGGGGACCCCACGAAGGCACACAAGATTCTGGGATGGAGACACACCACGCCGTTCCGCCAGTTGGTCAAGGAAATGGTTGCTGCCGATTGTGCCGCCATTGCCAAGGACGCCAACACGCACCATGCAGAATAACCATTTAAAATGTGAACTGGTTCATTGGTTCTGATGACACAGATGATCTACTCCCCCCCCCTCCTATCTTCATCTGTGGAGGGTTAACGGTTTATGTCCCCGACCATGACCTCGTTGCACAAAAGCAAACATTGGCGGCGCTTTGCCCTGATTTTGATCTCTGTCCTATTGATCGCCGCAACCCTACGACGAATCAATATCGCTGATGCGATGGCTTTAGCGAAGGAACTCTCCTGGATAGACTTAATCTTGGCGTCATCTCTGATGATCCTGAACCAAATCATCAGTTCCGTTCGCTATTTCGTCTTATCGCGAAGCTTTGGACTGACCCAAAGCTTCGCGCGTGCGCATCGCACCAATATTTTTTCCATCGCGGGCAGCCTACTGTTCTTTAATCTTCTGGGACAAAGCCTAACCCGGTCAAGCATGCTGCGCCGCGACCACAAGCCTGCCATTTATGGGGTGCTAATAACCGTTGTCGAGCGGGTGATTTCCCTACTCAGCCTGTTGATTATCGTCGCCGTCTGTAGTTTTGCCTACTTCGGCACCATCAGCCTTAACCCTAAGACCCAGGCTCTCGCCATTGCTGGCAGCCTAACCATTACAGCTGCGTCAGTGATCGCCTTGTTCTATGGCTTGCCTTCCCGCTACCGACTGGTCTTGAAGCGTTTTTTAATACCACGCAGCCTCGGTGCGCTGGTCATGGTCTCTGGGCTTTCACTGTCCATGCACATCACCATGATGTTGGCCTATGTTGCCTTGGCCTCTGCAATTGTCCCGAGTGCCTCAATATTTGCGCTGGTTCTCACCGCGAGTCTTGTCATGCTGGGGGCCTCTCTCCCTATCAGCTTTGGCGGCTGGGGTATCCGCGAGTTCACGGCATCTTACGCTTTTGCCTATGTCGGCATGGCATCGGAGGCCGGGGTCGCCATGGCTCTGGGTGTCGGCATTCTGTCCACCCTTGCCCTCCTGGTTAATGTCGCCGCCCTATCGTTCCGCCGCCCTCTTCTACCATTCAATGAACCCACCACCACGACACCACAGGTCCGTCCCAATATCACCGCACTGCTCACTTGGCTGATCCCAGTCGGCTGTGCCGTCTTGTTGGGATTTCAGGTCAAAGTGCCCACCAACTCAGGCTTTCTCTCCGTCAATCTCGCCGACGTGGTGGCCGTTTGTGGTGGACTGCTGCTGATTTTTTCCATTCCTCTGCACAACCGCCCCCCAACACTTTGGAAGATTCCCGGCCTTGGCCTCAGCCTTGCCATGATCGCGGCGGTACTGGTTCTCAGCTTTATCATTGGCTGGCAGCGTCTCGGCTTTGTGCCGTGGGCGTTTTTTAATCGCCTGATCGGCGCAGGCGTTCTCTGCGGCTACTTATTTTGTGGCACTCTGATTGTCACTAAAGATGGCACACGCGGCCTAGAGACCCTGGCACGCTGCTATATCCTGACCATCGTCACCATCTTGGTTGCGGAATGGATCATGCATACCCTTGATCCTTATATCGGTAATCCCTTCAAATCACCGTTCAATGCCAATTACATCGGCTTTGTCGACAATCCCAATCTGCTGTCGTTCCAGGTTTTGATCGCCATGGTCCTACTTCTATCTGGTGTGGCAACCTGGGAACGCAGCCCGGCATGGCTGCCGCCCGCCATCAGTGCCGTTTTATTTGCTGGCACCCTGCACGCCAATTCCCGCAGTGGTTACATCGCGACCTTGTTGATCATCGCTTTCTTGCTTCTGGTCCAGAAGATTCGCGTCCGGCCCCGCCTGTTACTGCTGGGCATTGCCGTATACGGCGCATCGTTGATCCCAGAAATCACCTACAACCTGTTTCTCAGCACCGGGATAAAGGTTGGCAGTATCAACAACCACATTCTTTCCCGACCTGAAGACATGTTCGCTGTCACAGGGGACCGCATGAGCAGCTATCTTGGTGCCCTGAAACTCTGGTGGGCGCACCCGATATTTGGCGCCGGACTGGGCGCGTTCATTGCCGATCACATTGCCCGTACCGGCGAACCTCTGGTGATACATGACTCATACTTGTGGATTCTAACTGAGTTGGGATTGGTCGGCCTCGCCGCATTTATCCTACCGCCACTTCTGATTCTGCGCACAGTGGCCAAAGATCCCAACTGGATACGACATACCCCCACCTTAGGGATAATCGGTTGCTTTCTGGTTATCGGCACCATGTCCATCCTTCATGACATGATTTACCAACGTCCCTTCTGGCTGATGATGGGGGCGCTTCTGACCATCCCCAATGTCCTGCGCCGTCCCGCCTGAGATTTTCCATAAAAGAAGTAACAAAAAGCCGCCCAGAGGGGCGGCTTTTTGTTACTTCAGCCATTACTGCGATAATCACTTTCCCACGCCAGAGCCGAACGAATCATCTCGTCTAAATCCACATACTGAGGCCGCCAATTTAATAAGGCCGCGAGCTTGTCGGGGCACGCCACCAAATAGGGGGGATCTCCCGCACGACGCGGTGCCTCGACAACCGGCAGGGTATGGCCGCACACACGCTCAACAGCAGCAATCACCTCACGCACCGAATAGCCACAACCGTTTCCACAATTGAGAATCAAATTCCCAGAAGCCTGAGACAAATGCTCAAACACACGCACATGAGCCTCAGCCAGATCACTCACGTGGAGATAATCACGGACACACGTCCCATCCGGAGTTGGGTAATCCGCACCATAAATTTCCATAACATCGCGTTTACCTTGTGCCACCTGACACGCAATCTTGATCAAGTGCGTCGCATTGGGGCCACTTTGGCCGCTGCGTCCCCGACCATCAGCACCCGCAACGTTGAAATAACGCAAAGCCGCATAGGTGAGGCCATGAGCCTGGGCGACATCACGCAGTATCTGCTCGGTAAACAGCTTTGACCAACCATATGGGCTGCTGGGACGCAGCGGCGCAGTTTCTGCTGCCGCATCACCATCAATGGCACCATAAACCGCTGCCGACGAGGAAAACACAAAGCGCTCCACGCCAGCTGATACGCAGGCAGAAATCAAGGCAAGGCTATTGCTGACATTATTATGGTAATAGGCAAGAGGATGAGCCGTTGACTCCGATACAATAATCGATCCAGCAAAGTGCATGACCCCATCAGGCTGGGTCGTTTCCAGGACATGGTCCATAAAGCCACGGTCGCCAATATCGCCGACCATAACGGGTACCGAATCAGGAAGATTCTCGCGTACGCCAGTGGATAGATTATCAACAACGACCACGCTATAGCCCGCATCCAAAGCAGCATAGACCACATGGCTCCCGATATAGCCCGCGCCCCCCGCGATCAAAAGTCGTTGCACCACGCACCCCCTATATCACGAGAACGAAATCATTAATCCACGGATGAAACAAAATTCCGTGGCACCGTGGTCACCACGTCCGTGCCAAGGATATTCAGCAGCAAGGCAACGCGATACTTTGGCTCCAGACGCAGCAAGGTCCCCACAGAATCCACAAACGCTCCATCAACCAAACGCACCTTTTTCCCAGGAAGCAACCCATCATCCAAGGGGAGTGGCTGACTCTGCTGTTTAATGGCTTGTTCTAATGCGGGAATGAAGCCATCAGGAAGACACGCTGGCGTCTCTCTTTGACACAGTAAACGTCGAACCCCATAGGTGCCGTTGATGGAAGACCATGCATCCCGGTCCAAGTCCAATTCGACGAACAAATACCCAGGAAAAAAGGGGGCCTCAACCACGTCGATCCGACGCGCGTGGCGACGTTCCCGTTTCAAGAGCGGCAACCAAGCACGGAAGCCCTGACGCAAGAGATTTTTCTCCGCGCGTGATTCTTGATTAGGAAGAGTACTGACCACACACCAAGCCATAGATACCCGTCACCTTGGATGTTGGACATTTCCGACATCAACACCGCCTGAGAATTAGCGTTTTCGGTCAAGTCCCGTCAAGACGCATCTTCAACGGCCATAAACCTAGAGCTTTCTGATGCGTCCCTTGCCAACCCTACGGTGTGCCGTGTACCCTTCTCGCAATCGAAATGTGACGCTTCAGAGCCGATAGAGATCTTAGGAAAAAGACATGAATCGTCTCAAATTTTCCAAGCTTCTTCCCCAATGCGGGCTTGAAAGCATCCTGGACGCTCTTCCGCTGGCTATTTTCCTAAAAGACACGTCCCTACACTATACATGGTGCAACGCGCGGTTTGAGGAGATCTGCGGCTGTTCGAAAGACGAAATTCCGGGGAAAACCGCACTCGACATTTTTCTTAAGAACGAAGCCGAAGCCACGCGAGAAATTGATCTGGCGGTTTTGAACACTGGTGAACGGCGCATTCACGACACCCAAATCACCTGCCTCTGTGGCCAACACATTGACGTTCGTCTTCTCAAAATACCCGCAACCAACCGCAGTGGGGAGGTGGTCGGCATCGTCGGCATTGCTATAGACATCACCAAAGACCGCGATACTGAGCGCGACCTTATACAGGCCCTGTCGCAGGTGAACTTGACCAACGACTCTTTGCAGAACTTTGCCAACGACTTGCAATCCTCCCTTGCCTTCACCGAGGACAATGCCGCCCAACTGGCTGAACTTGTTGAGCAAATTGAGGCGCAAAAACAAAGCATATCCGACCAAAACGATAAAATTCGCAGCTTAATGTATCGCGACGACAACACCGGGATTCATAACCGCCGTTATTTCTTCGACACCATGCCAAAGATCATTGAACACAAGCACGACACCGATGGTTTTCTGGCAACCATTGACATTGACCGTTTCAAACGCATCAACGACACACACGGACATGCCTACGGTGACCGTGCGCTCCGCGCCTTCACCGAAATTGCTGCCAACGTGATTCCAGAAGACTGCTTATTCTGCCGAATTGGTGGTGAAGAATTCGCCGTCGCCAGCCCGAGCATCCCGATCACCGAGGGCCTTGAACTGCTCGACCGTCTGCGCCGCACAATCAGCGAAAATCTTCTGTCAACAGCCGCAGCTCCCCTGAAATACACCATCAGTGCGGGAATAACGCCCCTGTTTGATGGGGCCAACCTCGACGACTTACTCCGCACCGCCGACACCGCGCTTTACCAAGCCAAGCGTTCTGGCCGCAACCGCGTCATCCTCGCCAAGCATCTGATCTCTTCGCAAGATCCACTTGACGGAGAAACGGCCCCGTAGAAGACACACACCAAGAACCGGGACAATCCACCAACAAAACGATGACAATGCCCCTGAGATTGCACGGCTCCCAACGCAAAACGCGCTTAGCAGCCAGAGGCCATACAAGCGCGTGTTGTGAAAAACAGCGAATCGGAAACGGTTAGGCCACCCAGAACGGCTTCGCCGCCTCATTCGCAGCAGCATCACGGGTCAGCCCCATGGATGCCAGCATGCGGTCTGGTGCCACCTTCAATCCACGACGCAGAGCCATGCGCTGGCACCATGTCGCCATCAAAAGAGACGCGCCACGCCATTCACGCTGCACTGCGCCCCGCAGGCTCCAACGCTTTGCGGCGGAATCGCGACGGGACTTCCTGTTCGCCTTATATGTACCGATACATTCTACGCTACTCATGACATTGACTCCTAATGCCATCATCATTGTCTGCATCTAATAGGTAATTTGACTCCATACGGGCGTCAATGTATTTATTGTCACCATGACAAACTGGACGCCCGATATCTCCGCGCGACTTGGTTCACGCTATATCGCCATCGCTGATGCCATCGCCGATGCCATCACGACGGGTGACTTAGCCCCTGGGGAACGTTTGCCCACCCACCGCGAGCTCGCCCTGCTTTTGGGCGTGACCGTCGGCACCGTGACCCGTGCCTATGCCGAAGCGATTCGCCGCGATTTGGTGAGTGGAGAAGTCGGTCGCGGCACTTTTGTCAAACCGTCCTTGGTGACATTTACGCCGTTGACGTCCCGCCACGACACAGAGCCTGACGTTTTCGATTTTGCCGTCAACCTGCCTGCCGACGGCATCGCCGGGGAACGCCTGCGCGAGATTCTGCCACGGCTCACCGCCGATCCCTGCCTTGACACCTTGCTGGGCTACCCCCGCGACAGTGACACGGAACGTGCCCGGCAAATCCTCGCCTCTTGGGCAGAAACCCAAGGTCTCCCATCCGCTCCCGAGCGCCTAGTCATCAATAACGGCGCACAAAACGGCATGCTGGCCGCACTGCTGACGATCTGCCGCGCCGGAGACACCGTTCTCTGCG